>JAZDDD010000038.1:0-10904 GCA_036679545.1 Gemmatimonadota bacterium
AACCAAGATATTCTGGAATCGATCCGATGATGTAATGCTCAACACCCAGCTCTTTGCGGATTGCCTTGACACGACCTTCGTAGAGGAAATCCAACATGATCGCAACCGTAACACGGGCATCTGTCCACTGATGTTGAATTTCCCGCGATGTGTACAACGGATTGGTCATCACGGCGACGGCACCAAGTCGCAAAACCGCAAAGAAAGAGATGACCGTTTGTGGCAGGTTGGGCATGTAAATGGCGACGGTCGTCCCCTTGCCCACACCCATACCCTGGAGTGCGGTGGCCAGACGGTTCACCTGGTCATTGAGTTCAGCGTATGTCAGACGTTTGTTGTTGAAAATGATGGCCGTGTTACCCGGAAACCTGGCCGCCGAGTGCGACAACATTGCCGGTAGGGATCGATCCGGGTAGTCCAGCGACGTCGGAACGCCAGCCTCGTATTTTTTATGCCAAAGTTTTGGTTCCATACCGCACACAATGGGTGCATGTATCGCCTCGCGTCAAGCGAAGCACGGACGAGTTAGCGCGTGCTCGTGCGCATTAGCTCGGCAGCGTCGTCGTGGCCCTCGGCGACTGCCATATCGATTGCGGTTTGACCGTCCTCCGCCGGCTGATTCGGATCGGCACCATGGTCCAACAACATTGCAACCAACTCAGCATCACCGTTTTTACCCGCCGAATGGAGAGCCGTCCAACCCCGCTCCTGTTTGGCATTGGCCGAGGCGCCGGCATTGAGGAGCAACCGAACACACCCCATAGACCGAACGGCGACGGCACTGTGAATCGGTTGGACTTTCATGGTGTTGTCGGCAGTGAGTTCAACATCCGCACCGTGCTCCAACAACACTGCCATGATCTCAGGACGATCGAAAAACGCCGCATAGTGGGTGGGAGAAAAACCGTCTGGCGAGGTATGCGAACCCGTTGGATCCGTCTTCAGGGCTTCCTTGACCGCGGTGAGCCGGCCAAGCGCTATTAGTTCCATCAAGTCCAGATCCACACCGGTAGCCACCAGAACATCGGAGATGTCCTGTCGCTGATGGTACAGCGCGATCATGACCGCCGATACACCGCGGTCGTTTCGCAAAGCGGCAAGACTGGGATTCTCCGTCACCAACGCTCTTACCTGCTCCACATCGCCGGCGGCGATCACAGCAAAAATGTCGGTGGGCGCAGTCATGTGTTCACCCTTGATTTGAGTTGGGAGCCGCTTAGGTTATTTAAGTGCCTTAATTAATAATTTATCGTCCGATTTTGTCTCACGCTACCCCAAACTGAACACCGCTCAAATGCCGTGACACCAGTTCCAGTCGAAGATGTTGCCGACAAACTCCACTCGGCCGCCATTCACCTCCTGCGGCGCGTCCGCGATGTGGACGCGGCAACGGGTCTCAATGCCGCCCGCCTTTCAGCGCTTTCGTACTTAGTGTTCGCCGGACCGGCCACCGTTGGAGAATTGGCGCGCGCGGAACAGGTGACTCCGGCGAACATCAGTCAACTCATCAATGGGATGCAAAACCATTCGCTGGTGGAGCGTGTGGAAGACCCAAACGACCGCCGTGTCACGTTGGTGTGCCCAACTAAAAAAGGTGAGAGGATCATGCGAGAAGGACGGCTGGCCCGTGTCGAACTACTCACGAGCTTGTTATCAAAGTTAGATGCGAATGAGTTAGCAACACTTTCGCAAGCGGCGCACCTCATCGAGGACACTCTGAGGGCTTGAACACTTATGAATAGCCACGAAATCCACTCTCGTGGATTTCGTGGATTTCGTGGCAAGTTATCGGACGCACAGGTTTACCCCGCTTACGTGCCCCTCGCCTCAAGTCGCTCCAAACGTCGTTCTATCTCCGTAAGTTTGTGGAGAATGATGATGTGTGTCTTTTTTGCATCGATACCTACAGGACTCGAGTCACTTGAAATGACGTCAGCAATTTGCCGGTACACATCGTCGGGCACCTGCACATGAACCTCCGTTGTATTATGAGTAGTTATTGCGAATCTAAATCTTGGTCGTCGTCAACAACGAACGATGCTTCGGATATCCAGCCGGGCCTACCGCTTGGTGCCTGTACAAGCACGTAACCTTCAAAACGACCTAGGACGGGCACAGCGCCGCCTGACAAGACGGAGTCGACCACGGTAGCCTGTTCGTTCGGCACGTCATACACGGGAGCGGTGGACGCCAAAATTTCCTGACCCACGGGGTTTGCTATGGATTCCACACCGGACGCCGCCACGAAACCCGTTGAGCTGTCCGGCAGCCTCACTCGGTACCACCCACCTGACCCACCTAACACATGCATCGGGGTATCAGACACGACACTTCGAATCACCTCGGCCCTGGAACGCGGCGACATGCGTACACGCAACGAGCTGCGATTCACGCGGACACCCGCACCGACGAGACTGACATCCGCGGTCAACCTAGGAAATTCCAAGGACGGTTGAAAGAGATACGGGTAGGGGTCAGTCGGACGACGGGCGTACACACCGAAGTGAAGATGTGGCGGGGTTGTGCGGGCATTACCCGAGTTGCCCACAAATCCAAGCGTGTCACCGGCCCGTATCATGCTGTCACGTCGCACCGCCACACGATCAAGATGCGCATGGTAAAGAGAACCCAAGGACGTACGCAACCACACCACGTTCCCGCCAAGATTGTTTCGACGCGTTGAGCTTACACGACCGTCGAGGGCTGCAATGACCGGGGTCCCGCGGCGAGCGAAGATGTCAACGCCTTGATGCTCGCGTCGCCCGCCATCGCGTGACGCACCGTACACACTGCGTATTGATCCCGTATCGTGACCGTCTACCGGGAATCCGAGTGACGCAGCGTGCAGCACTGTGATATCGTATCTGCCACCGGTCAGCATCTCGGGTTGCAACCGAAGGACGTATTCACCATCGCGATTTGCAACGTAGTCCAGACTCGTTTCGTTTGAATCCGCGCTCACAACATGTGTGAAGGGTTGCGCCACGTCGTCGCGCACGCGGAAAAGGTCGATGAACACCAGCCTGGTCATGCCGTTGAGATCAAGGTCCACCAGTAAACGCTGGCCCCGACGCATTGAGATTCGATACCCCAACGAGGGGGCCTGATTCGGATCGAAATAGCCGGACTCGGCAAGTGGCGGTTGCACCGGGAGTGCTTCGTCCAGGGCCGCACGACTCGCGTTGATCCATTGAAATCCGAGCGCCGTCGTTTCTAAGCCTACGCGGCGAAACGCAAACTCATAGCGCTCGTGTGGAGTCTCGGGAAGAAAAACCGGCAGTTCGGTGGGGTCAGACGTGTTACACCCAAGCCCCACCAAGCCGAGGATCAAAAAGAAGCTGCGTTTCAGATAACCCCCAGCCTAGTTTTACTCGCCAGCTGTGCCTGGTTAGAAAAAACTCAAACCCACCGAGAACGTCAGGACCGACCTAACACCTTCACCACCAGCGAAGGGTAACATATGAAGACGTACATCGAAATCCACGGCACCGGCGCCACGCAGCGGCTGGAGTGACCAACCGCCACCGATATTCGCGCCGACATGAAGTGAATTATCGCTGGCTTTCCTGAAACGCGGATCGCTTCTGGAACCGACGGCACCCTGTTCCCAGAACTCGCTCTTTGTGCTCAGGTAATAGAGACCCGTCCCACCACCGGCATACAGTCCGCTCCCTCGCGGGCCCAGTCCCCAATTGCGGCGCAGGGTGAATGTGGCGTGCCAAAGTTTGCGATCGGCGCGCTCCCATTGCAGTACGGACTGGTCCTCAGGACCCATCCGGAACTCGCTCTCCACACCCGCCAGACGCGAATACCCTACCTCAAACCCCGTTGCGAATCGGGGCGTCTTGGCAAAAAACACCGAGACACGGGCACCCATCGACCCCAGGCTCCCCTTCTCAATCTGCCCGGGCAGTCCTCGAGTCGCCGCGTTGGCCTCCTGCGCCTGAGCACAGGGGCAAAACGCAGCGGATGCGATAAAGGCAATGGCTACGGTTTTCATCCGCTCCCGACGCTGTTCAAATTCGACAATTAGCAATCATACGACGTGGGGACATGCCCCTTCGGTGACTTAGGTAACACAAAGGAGCCACTCACATTCGGATCGTCGGTTTGGTTTTGTCCGGAATCGAGGCGCAAAACGCTTCCGGCAAATACGGTTGGTTGTAGTCGATTCACGTCTATCACGTTCCATTACTCCGTCTGGCCCGGCCTGCCGGGCGTGTCCACGCACAGTCAACCGCTGAAGTGCATAACGGATGCCAGCGAATCATGCTAACGTAAACTCTTTGGGCACAATACTTTAAGCTAACTCCGCTTCGCGCCACGACATCCACATCGTCCTAAAAATGGGACGGAGAAGTTTTGACGTTGGAACGCGTATTGATACATTGGGCGCGGCAACCGTCCGGACAGCAAACCACGAGGATACTCCTGAAGACGGAAGAAACCGCTCGATGGGTCGAGGGATTTGACATCGGCAACAACCACACGCTAATGGAATCGCGTCAGCGGATCCTCCAGTTCCTCAATAGTTCACCCGACCCTTGGAGCAGAACCAACTATGAACCGGGTCATATCACAGCCAGCGGTATCGTTTTTTCGCCAGATGTGTCACGGTTCTTGCTTGTAGAGCACAATCGGCTGGGCCGTTGGCTCCAGCCCGGAGGTCACGTGGAGAAAAATGACGCCGATCCTAGCCAGACGGCGGCGCGGGAAGCCGAAGAAGAGACAGGCGTGTCACTTCGCAACACCGCACCGGTTCTGGTGGGCCTGGACGTTCATGAGATTCCCGCAGGACGCGGCGAACCTGATCATTTGCACCACGACCTCACGTTCCTCTTTGTGGCAAAGAGCGAACTGGTCAGGAGTTCGGGGGAGAATCGTCGCGTTGCGTGGTGCCGCCGGAGTGAGATGGCCAATTTCGGTTTGGACGCCTCCATCCATCGGCATGTGCAACGGGCATGGGAAGTCGTCGAAGAGACCGACGTGTTAACGATCAACAGCTAGGGATATGGCGGTACTAGATCGTTTCATTGGCGTGATGTTTGAGCGGAATGCTCGCGCGGTTGTCGTGGAGACCGGTAATCAGGTCTTGCTCGAAATCGGCAATCGACAGCACCCGGTGACAAAAGAACCGGTCGCATCCGACAAGATATTGTCGCTCGTAAAAGAGATCATGCCCGAGGGCATGCATCCCCAACTCGAGAACGGTGAAGGCCGCATCTCATTTGGTTACATCTGTAATGGTGACCGGGTAGATGTGGAATTCGCTCGGAATGGTCGCACGGTTACCGCCGAGTTAACCCCCGCCAAGCCACGTCGCTCGAAAGCAGTCACGCCAGTGGCGGAACAGGAAGCGGACCAGCAACCCGCGGCGCCACCGCAAATCGAACAACTCTCATCCACGGGTGCGCTAACCGTAGAAGCCCTCGCGGTGGCCGAAGAGAAACTTCAAGCTCTCCTACACCGTCTCGTGGATTCGGGATCTTCCGACCTGCATTTGCGTGTGGGCAGCCCGCCTATTTTTCGAACACACGGCGAACTTAAACCTCTGGACGGCGAGGCACGCCTCACGAACGTGGCCATTGAAGAGATGATTATCTCTATCATGTCCGACCGGAATCAAGAGGAATACGCGGACACACACGACACGGATTTCGCGTACGAGATGCCGGGTGTCGCTCGCTTTCGCGCCAACGCGTTAGAGGATCGCAACGGCCCGGCCGCTGTGTTCCGTGTCATTCCGAACGAAATCCTCACCGTAGACCAACTCGGTTTGAGTCCGGAGATTCAAAAGCTCTGTTATCTCAGCAAAGGTCTGGTGGTCGTCACGGGACCGACGGGCAGCGGCAAATCCACCACGCTGGCGGGGATGATCGATCTAATCAACCGCACACGCACCGATCATATTCTCACAATTGAAGATCCGATTGAGTTCGTGCACCCAAATAAACAGTGCATCGTGACACAACGGGAAGTTGGCACACACACACGTGGTTTCAAACGGGCGTTACGCGCGGCCCTGCGAGAAGATCCCGACATCATCATGGTCGGCGAGATGCGGGATCTAGAAACCGTAGGCATTGCAATCGAAACCGCTGAGACGGGTCACCTTGTCTTCGGTACGCTACACACGACAACCGCAACAAGCACCGTCGATCGGATCATTGATCAGTTCCCTTCGGACCGGCAAGGACAGATTCGCGTGATGTTGTCTGAGTCACTCAAGGGCGTCATCGCGCAGGTGCTTTGCAAGAAAATCGGAGGTGGTCGTGCCGCGGCACGGGAAGTTTTGATTGCGAACGGTGCGGTATCTAATCTGATTCGCGAAGGTAAGACGTTCCAACTTCCGTCAATCATCCAGACCCAAAAAAAATTGGGCATGATGACCTTGAACGATTCGCTAATCGACCTCGTCGAAAAGCAACTCGTTGAGCCCGACGAGGCCTATATGAAGTCGGTTGACAGGAGCGGTATGGAGTCGGCATTCCGCCAACGCGGCGTCAAGCTCACAGTAAGGGATCTTTAGAAAGCTCTAATTTGCCAAGCCGCCTCGTTGCGCGGTGACGCTCCCTCCGTAGCTTTCTTCTCATGGAAGTTCTGCTAGTAGAAGACGACCGAAATCTGCGTGGGTTCCTACGGAAGGCATTCCGTGAGGAGGGCTATGCGGTGGACGAGTGCGAGAACGGCAACCACGCCATCGATCGCGCCTTGCATCGGTCCTACGATTGCATCGTGCTGGATCTCATGCTACCTGAACGTGACGGTTTCGAGGTCCTGGAGGAGTTGAGAACCCGATCTGTCATGACGCCGGTTCTAATGCTCACGGCAAGATCAGGATTGGAGTCTCGCATTACCGGTTTGGAACGAGGCGCCGATGATTACCTTGCCAAACCATTCGATCTCGCCGAACTGATGGCACGGGTACACGCCCTCATTCGCCGCTCAGAGATTCGGCACGCCGACGCCAAGTTGGTGGTCGCCGACATTACGCTCGACCCTATCAAACGAACCGTTGAGCGAGCCGGTCGACGTGTCGAATTGAGTCCTCGGGAGTTTTCGCTATTGGAGTTCTTGATGCGAAACGCCGGACGCACGGTTTCGCGGTCGCGAATCGCCGAAGCCGTGTGGAACTATCAGTTCGACCCCGAAACAAATGTGGTCGATGTGTATATCAATTATCTGCGAAAAAAACTCAGCTATAGAGAATCGGCCCAAGTGATTCAAACCGTACGTGGGGTGGGGTACCGTATGGAGGATGCGTGACGTGACCGAGCCACGTCTCGAAACTGAACTCATCTCCCGTTTTGATCGAATCGTATGGCGGTCCATCACGGGCTTTGTCTTGCTTGTGCTGACGGTGTTTGGATTTGTGGCAGAATTCGCGGTCCGGAGTTCCGCCGACGACTCAGCGGACGTCATTCAGTCGTTGCTCGGCCTGTATGCGGACCCGGAGGGCACACCAACCGGTGTTGCGCCCGACATGCTGGCCGGTCAACTAATTGAGATGGGTACACCCTTTGCCATCACACGCACGGCACAAATTGAAGACAGCGATGTGATGGTCTACTACCTGTCGCCCGGGATGCCGGCTAAACCCCTCGAGGGTTTGAGTGGCGCATCCGCACCAAGTGATGCCCGCCGCATGATCTTGATGGCGTTCGCCGAACGCGCACGATGGCGCTACCACATTCAACATCGCCGCGCACTCAGCGGATTGGGCGACTTTGACATTTACGTCGTCGCGAGCCGTGCCAACATCCTCTTTGCAGCAGGCGGTTTGTTGATAGCCGCCACGTTGTTGTTACCCATTACGGCCATTCTCACACGCCGACAGGCACGGAGTGCCATACGTAAAACACTCCAACCGCTCGAGTACGTGACGGATGAAACGCGTGGTATCCATCCGGACGATCTCAGCAAACGTGTCACGACCCCAACCGGCCAACGCGAGATCACCGACCTCGCGGCCACCATCAATCGTATGTTGGACCGCGTGGAGGGCGCGCAGGGTGCGCTCAAAGCGTTCACCGCTGACGCCAGCCACGAATTGCGCACGCCACTAACACACATTAAGGCACGAGTGCAGTGGTGTCTCAACCACGAACGCGACACCGATGAAATGCTCGAGGCGTTTGCCGCAATCGAACACGAGGTGGCACGCACGACACGTATGGTGGACGATCTTCTTTTGATCGCGCGTGGCGAAAACAATCAACTTGAATTAGATAAGCGCGACTTCGATCTACAGGTCACTCTCGCCGAGGCTGAGGAAGTCGCGCACGCCATGGTAAGCGAAAGAGAACTGCACATCGCCGCCGAATGCACCGGTGAGATCATCGCGCTTGGCGATGTTGATCGCACACGCCAAATCGTATTGAATCTCCTGACAAACGCGGTTCGCTACACGCAAGACGGATCAATCACGTTGCGGTGCGTGACCGGCAACGATAATACCGTCGGCATCCAAGTCACGGATACCGGTTCGGGGATACCAGAAGATCTTACGGCAAAGATTTTCGATCGATTTTATCGTGTGGACTCATCACGTTCGCGTCAATATGGTGGCGCCGGGTTGGGCCTCACCATCGCAAAGGTATTGGCGGAGGTGCAGGGGGGTCGCATCGAGGTACAAAGTACGATGGGCAAAGGGAGCGCGTTTACACTCTGGTTGCCGGCTGCCGCACAGATCAAAGTTGCCGCGAAACGCACTTCACATTCCGCAGCGGCCACTGGTTAGGGAACCCTTCGGAGTTTCACAAAGCCGCCCCTCAATATTTGATGTCCGTCCTACCCACGGTCATTCCGATGTTCCCAACTCGTTCTCCCATCGTGTAATGCTCGCCACTGCCTGCGGTCATTCCGAAAAACGGAACGTTGGGAACTACCAACCGCCCATTTTGATCCACGGCGCCCTCGACCGCAGTAGTAGCAACGACCTCGGCGATAAACAATTTCCGCATTGGCGGAATTTCGAGGGACGCAATCGTACGACACTCGCAGTGAATGGGAGCCTCCTCAATAGTTGGCGCATCTACCGAAACGGCTCGACTCCGAGTCAAACCAGAAAGTGCAAATTTGTCGGCTATACGACCTGAATTCATATCTATCGTATCAAAAGACTCGATCAAAGACGCGGTCGGGACATTCAAAACGAACTCGTCGTGCACTTCGAGGAGTTCACGAACCACATGCTCGGAACCCGCACTCACACCTACCTGTGGTGGATTACCATTCACAACAAACGTCCACAACACGGAGATCTCATCGAGATTGCCTGACGCACCGTTGATCGTCAAGAGAATTGCCGGTACCGGGGGCACCATCGGACCGGGTTCAGACAACGTTCGTCGTGAACCGAACGTGGGACTTTGAGTCGTCGCTTCAGCGCGGTCACGGTCACAGCTCCAGACTGAGGCTACTGCAGCCACCTTTGCGCTGGCTCCCAAGAACCGGCGTCTAGAATAAATCATTTATTCCTCCGTTATCATGTGGTGGCAAGGACGCGTAAGTGCCAGGGCAAATCCTGCCCAGATCGCCAAGCAAGACACAACCGCCCAACCAACGTGGATTTCTGACACGTCAATTCCATCCGCAATCGAGGCCACGACCGGAAACGCGAGGACGAACGCTGCAAACGATATCATGACCGACCCGGGCGGACGGTCTCCGACGGAGCCGGCTCCAAACCCTCCAAATACTAACGCTGTCAGATTCAATGGTCGTGCAACGAAAAACCGGCTCTTTCCTGGAAGATTCCGAACCGCACCGATGAAGAGATCCGGTTCGGCGCATTCCGCAATGAGTACCTCAACGTGACGGCAAACACAGATTCGATTGTCGTGTCTCGCATGCCGTTGGCGACGGCAGCAGACAGTGCACCAGGTCACATATCGGTCCCGATTGAACAACCCGTCTTTGACGGGACGTTTGTGTATTGGATTCTCGGTTTGCTACCGTTCGCCGAGACCACCGAATTGCAGTTTCGGACATGGGCCGTCACGTCCCCCTCCGCGGAGGTCCGAAACACATCGACCATTCGATTAGTAGATCGCGATACCGTGAGATTGGCGGACGGAAGCGAGTTCCCAAGTTGGGTGTTTAGCGCTAACACCTCGTCTGGAGAGTTTAAGATGTGCGTGTCAAGCTCAACACCGTATTTAATCAAACAACAATTCGTTCCGCCGGGTGGGGATCCAACCACGGTCATCGAATTGAAACGAATGCGCTGACCGCAAAACGCGCGCTTCGGCCCACAGTTCATCGAATAGGAGCGCCATCTCCACTGCATCGGCGCGACGGATACCGGGCGGTAGCAAATGAAGCATCAAGCGGTACAAAAGGCAGGAACTAGCCGGCAGATCGTCCTGTCACTCTTATGAGTCGGAACTCACCATTGGGTGAGCGCGGACTTTTTTACGCCGTCATCGAGCATACCGCTCGAGCGTTTGCACGTCGAGTTCGTCGTAAACAATCGCGTACAGCGCCTGTTCAGTTGCCGCCACCAGCACGCGCTCCGCGGGGAGCCGGATCCGCGTGGCGAGCCGGCCGTTCCCGTCAAACACATCGATAAGCGAGTGGTCGGCGCTGTGTGGAACATGACGTTGCACCAGTATTTCACTTGCAGTGACGTGGAGACCACCATGGGGGAACGCGGGCTTTTCCGTAGGAAACTCGACGTTGCCTGGCCCAGGCCGCTCCAGTGGAATCCTCTGACCGTCATCGGTTGAAAAGCTCATCGTACCGCCCTGGAGGCCACGGGTCATCCCAGCTAAAAACGCCTCGCGGTCCTGCGCCGTGACCGCTACAGGCTGAAATGGCACGGGCGGACCTTCGGTTGTCACACCGTTGGTGGAAACGACGTCGACGCGATAGGGTCGCACTCTCGCGATCGCGATGCGACC
>JAZDDD010000380.1:0-14688 GCA_036679545.1 Gemmatimonadota bacterium
GGAGTTCGAGCCGGAAAAGTTGCCGGAATTACTTTCGGCTCTGACGGTCACCGAAACACGTGACGGTAGTGACCCAATTCGTTTGGTGGCGGAGGTCCAGCAACATATCGGCCGAAACCAGGTACGCGCGGTTGCCATGAGCAGCACGGATGGTGTTGTGCGCGGCATGGACATTCTCGATACCGGCGACGCAATCAAGGTTCCGGTGGGTGAAGCGGCGTTGGGCCGTATTCTCAACGTCATAGGCGAGCCGGTTGATGCTGGCGATCCCATACCGGACAGCGTCGAGCGTTGGCCAATTCATCGGAAGCCGCCGCCATTCGACCAGCTCGAACCAAAAACTGAAGTGTTCGAGACCGGTATCAAGGTCGTAGACCTCCTTGCGCCGTTTGTGAAAGGCGGAAAGATCGGATTGTTCGGTGGTGCGGGTGTTGGTAAGACAGTCATCATCATGGAACTCATCAACAACGTCGGCAAAGGGCACGGCGGCCGTTCCGTGTTTTGCGGTGTTGGTGAACGAACGCGCGAAGGCAATGACCTCTGGAACGAGATGAAAGAGAGCGGTGTTATCAACTCCACCGCGCTTATCTACGGTCAGATGAACGAACCGCCCGGCGCGCGTTTACGTGTTGGTTTGGCTGGGCTCACGGTAGCCGAGTATTTCCGCGACAGAGAAAAGCAAGACGTACTCGTCTTTATCGATAACATTTTCCGTTTCACACAGGCGGGTTCGGAAGTGTCCGCGTTGTTGGGCCGTATGCCGAGTGCGGTTGGATACCAACCCACGCTGGCGACGGAAATGGGAGACCTGCAGGAACGCATTACCTCGACGAAAACGGGCTCTATCACGTCGGTGCAGGCCATTTACGTACCGGCGGACGATCTAACGGATCCGGCGCCTGCGGCGGCGTTCAGTCACTTGGACGCAACGGTTGTGTTGAATCGTGCCCTCACGGAAATCGGCATCTACCCGGCGGTCGATCCACTCGATTCCGGAAGCCGCATTTTGGATGCGTTCCGGAAGCCGCATTTTGGATGCGCAGTACTTGGGCGACAAACACTACAATGTTGCCGTAGAGGTGCAGCGAATCCTACAACGTTACAAAGACCTACAAGACATCATCGCCATTCTCGGCATGGACGAACTGTCCGAAGAGGACAAACAGATCGTTGGGCGTGCGCGACGTGTGCAACGTTTGCTCTCGCAGCCGTTCCATGTCGCTGAGGCGTTTACCGGAACCCCGGGTTGTTATGTCAACCTCGATGACACGATTAGTAGTTTCGAACGCGTTGTGTCAGGGGAGTTCGATCACCTACCCGAGCAGGCGTTCTACATGGTCGGTGGTATCGACGAAGTTGTCGAAAAGGCCGACAAGTTAGCGAAGGGTGAGTGATGCAGGTCACTGTGATCGCCCCCGATCGCGCGGTATTTGAGGGCGAAGCCGATTCGATGACTGCTCCGGCGTATGATGGCCTGGTCGGTATTGAACCACGCCATGCACCTTTCATGACGCTTTTGGGCGAGGGTCGGCTCACCATCAAACAAGGCGACGATACGCACACTTTTACCGTGCAAGGCGGATTTTTGCAGGTGATTCATGATCATGTTCGGGTCGTGGCGGAGCGTGCCGAAAACGAGACGCAATGACAAGAATATCTGTTGTTCAAACAATGCTGTTGGCAATCGTTATCTCGACGCCAGCGGTTGGTCAATCGACACTGATGCCCTCCTACAGCGTACCGTACCGCGGATTTGTCGAAAATGAAAAAGGCATCAGTATAAGTTTCCCGGGGGGAGCGTCGGGAATCGAAGGTCTGTACGGAGTTGGTCGCGGAGCATTCGATGTGAGATTCCGAGGCGGGGTGCTGCTTGGTTCGGGGAGCGATGATGTCCGCGTGATGTTCGGCGCGGAATTTCGCAGCCGCGTCATCACACAAACGCCAGACTTCCCATTTGACGGTGCCATTATTTTTGGGGGTGGAGTGCAACTCGGCGACTTCAACACGATATCGTTACCGATTGGACTTTCACTCGGTCGCCGTGTGGAACTCGAAGATTCCGATGTCGTAATTGTACCTTTTGTGCAACCAACGGGTATCGTACTGGCTGGCGATTTGAGCGACTTTTTCTTTTCGATGGGATTCGGTGCCGATTTTCGACTCACACCCGGTTTTGATCTTCGGTTGAGCCTCGGGCTTGGTGACATCGATGGTGTGTCGATCAGCGCCGTCTGGATTCAATGAAGTCAATCCAAAGTTTCCAACCATGGCGGTCGTAAAGTGACTCAATTTTTGACTCGTGGCGTATCCGCCCTGGTTTTTCTCGGTGTGTTCGCAGCGGCCCCACGACCGGTTGTTGCGCAGCTCGATGGCCTGCCGGTTTACTTCAATCCAAAGGGCGGAACCGGCGTCACCTTCGCAGGTGATTACGGTCGGGGCATCAACGACGACTCGGGTAAACAAAACGCGGTTGGCGCACGCGCCATACTGGGTGTTTCGGCTTTTTCAGTCGGCGCGGGCATCGGACGGTTGGGTGGAGTAAACCAGTATGCCGGTACCGTGGCCATTCGTGTTTTCGGCGGTGCGTTCGTCCCGGTAGCCGTCAGCGTTCAGGCCGGCGTGGGTTACCGATCAACTGGTCAAGGTGTCACCGAAAGAAAAACGTACAACGTGCCCATTGGCATCGGATTCGGGCTCAATATCCCCACACCGGGTTTTCTTCTGGAGCCATGGGTGGCACCGAGGTTTGCGTTGAACCGCGTCGAAATGGGCGGTCAAACAGAAAACCAAACAGGTTTTGGATTATCCGCCGGTATCCGGTTGGGTTTCGCGATGGGTCTGGCTTTGCACGGTGCAGTCGATTGGGCCGATCTAGATTCCACCACGTTTACGTCGCTCGCGTTGCCTGCATCGCAACCAATGACGTTGGGTTTAGGGATCAGCTACACGTTCAGGCTTCCGGGTTTAGGCGTGCCGCTCATGTAGCCCCCGCACTTCGTCCTTACAATCCGGGCTGCTTGCCACCCGCTACCCGCCGCCCGCAATCCATTAGTCCCCATCTCGCCCCGACTGCGTATTTGGGAAATCGGACCGCTCCCAGCGTCCAAGTGTAGTGCTGTGGAGTGCTGCGTTCTCAGATGCTTACGTTTCAAGCCGTGGCGGGTAGCGGGCAGCGGGCAGCGCTAATAAGCTTATCTCCCACAACACTACCACCCCGATGATGACCTTGAATCTCATATTAAAGCACGCACTACCAATTGGCTTCGTATTCCTCTTTCACGGTTGTTCGCTTTCATTCGATGCCACCTCCGTGGGTGTTCGTGCCACGGTGGCTGAGGCGGCCGGCACTCAAGTTGAAGGCGAGGCATTCAACGTCAGCTCCAAGGCGGTCTTTTTCTTCTGGGGCGCGGTGGGTGGTGGCAGGCCGTCGCTTGCTGATGCCTTGTCCTCACAACTGATAGACGGGAGTGAGGTGGCCAACCTGGAGATTGCGGTGCGTAGCAGGTTTGTGGATCTGTTGGTTACCGCCTTGACGTTGGGTCTGATTGTCCCGCGGTCCGTCACCTATAAGGGAGTTGTGGTCCCAGACGGACAGTAGCGCTCAGACGCCCCCTCCTTGATCCAAAACCCGCCCAATCAGTTGGACGGTTTTGGCTGCGGCCCCGGCGTTGAGAACCGCCCTGGCGCGTAACCCGGCCGCGTGTCGGATCTGCTCGTGCTGCCAACTCTGACATGCGGCCGCAATTCCTTCTGCGTCTCTCACTAGACGGACGCCGTCGCTCTCTAAAAACCGCTGGGCAAACGGATCCGAACTTGCTCCTGGACCTACCAAAATCGGCACACCCATAGCCGCAGGTTCTGAGAGTGCGTGGACGCGCTCACCATCGAACCCACCGCCGACCAGTGCGACCGATGCAAGGGCATATAGATCTTGAAGGACACCCGTCGCATTGACGATGAGCAATTTGGTTTGATCGTTAGGCACGGTTTCCGGCACCGATGAGACTGTGTGATTTAAACCCGTTCTGCGGCACCACTCGACAAGCCGTCGAATCGTCGCGGGGGTCGGCTCGTGGGGGACGATGATTGTTCGGCCCTGGAGATTCGTGGCTGCCTCCAATACGTGCTCCTCGTCGGCGCGGTGCGTACTACCCGCCAAAAGGACAAAGTGTTGGCCCACCCATCGCGATAACGCCGTCATCCAATTGAGGCTGCACACTCGATCCAGCACCTGGGTATCGCGCGGGTCGCCGGTCAACACGATTCGGTCGGGTTGGACACCTAGGCGCTCCCATGTTGGAACATCCTCCGGGGACACGGCGCACACCGCGGATAATCGCCGGACCATCCGCTTGGTCATGAGCCGAACAGGCCATTTTGATCGTCGGGAATGGCGGCGAACCGACCCACCGATTACGACCTGCGGCACCCCCAAACTGACCGCGCGTGCCACCAGAGCCGGCCAGAGATCGGCTCTGGGATAGATGATCAACGAAGGCATGAAATGACGCATCATTTCAGTGAGCACGCCCGGAGACGGGAGAAAGTCGCGATGGTCGTATGGAAATTCAGCGGGCCAATCCATCGCGCTGGGCGATGTGTAGGTCCTAATCGCGGTCAGGGTTTGATCGGTCAATCGGGCTAACCGCACCATAACGGGTTCGGCGACTAGGCCTTCGCCGACCGACGCCGCGTGTACCCATATCCGGAGTTTGCCGAGTTGGGTGTTCGCCACCCATCGTGACCATCTCTTTCCGGCACCGATGCGGCCCGTCACGCTTCGCGCCAGCTTGAGTCCGTTGAGTGATGTAATTTGCAACATCCGAGGTGCGAGATCGTAGGGATACGGGTCGGGAACGTAACCCATTTTGACCCTTGGGCTTTGTGGACTCTGAAGTAGGCGGAGCACAGGACATGGCGAAAAAGTATTTCACCGCTACGCGTCAGGCGCGCTACAGTCTCCTGTTTGCGTTGCCTCTGTTGCTCTTGTACGAGGGGCTGGCGGTCACGCTATCCGACACCGCTGCGTCAGGCGTGAGAAACGGTGCCGACGTGTTGCTCAAAACATTGTTCATCATGTTGGGTGGCAAGTGGGGGCTGATGATCTTTGGCTTGGTGCTGTTTGGCGGTGCCATCGCCCTCGTGGTCCGGGACTTCAAACTACATCCCGGGAAACTCTCAGCGATGTTCATTGGGATGATGCTCGTGGAGAGCGTGGTGTACGCGGCGTTGTTTGGATCGCTGGTGGCGAATCTCACCCAGCTCCTGCTACAGGGGCCGCTGTCCATGACCCAAGCTGGCACCTTCGAGAGTTTCTCGTTTGGTACCCAGCTTGTTGTATCCCTCGGCGCTGGTCTTTACGAGGAACTGTTGTTCCGCGTGTTGCTCGTTTCTGGTTTGTTGGCCCTGGGTAAGTGGGCTGGACTTGGGTCGGCACCTAACATTGCCGTGGCGGTGGTTGCCAGTGCCCTCATTTTTTCGGGATTTCATTACGTTGGTCCCTTTGGGGATCCGCTGACGCTTCCGTCATTCACGTTCCGCGCTATCGCAGGGCTGCTACTGAGCGGTCTTTACGTTGCGCGGGGCTTTGGCATTGTCGCGTGGACGCACGCGTTGTACGACGTAAGCCTGGCTTCGTTTTGAGACCCGCCCGGTGCCTACCCTGGCACTTTCGCGGTGTAAATAGAGTCAAGGATGGGTCGCAGATCGGCTATCTCTGCTGCGCCTTGAAGTAGGCCTCCCTCAATGACGAATGTCGGGGTACTCATCACGCCGCCCCGCCGCGCTGTTGCGAGATCAGCCATGATCAGCGGCCGCATGAGCCCCTCGTTTACACACGCGTTGAGCACGACCTGATCTAAGCCGATGGACGGTGCCTGTGAGAGGAACCATTCTCCGGGATCCTCGAGGTTTTGCCAATCGCTTTGCTGTGCGAACAACAGGTCGTGCGTCGGCCAGAATTGCCCCTGGTTTGCTGCGCACATCGCAAATTCGTGTGCAGCCGGGGCGTTGGGGTGTAGTGAAGGTATCGGAAGATTGATAAAAACCAGCCGCACCTTGCCGGTCGCAATGTATTCCTCCTCCAGGGCCG
Source organism: Gemmatimonadota bacterium (assembly GCA_036679545.1). Taxonomy (GTDB): domain Bacteria; phylum Gemmatimonadota; class Gemmatimonadetes; order Gemmatimonadales; family GWC2-71-9; genus JAZDDC01. Next base: position 6,092 of record JAZDDD010000380.1, read on the forward strand.
GCAGCGTTTCCAATGTGAACTTCTGGCACCACGGGCATTGGAAATCAGAAAGCTCGAAGATGGTTATCGGTGCATCCGCATCGCCTTTGGTTCGTATCGCGAACCGGGGGTCAACACCTTCCTGACTCGAATCAGGCGCAGTTGCTGGTTTGGAAACGGCCGCGTCCGACCGAAACGAAGTCGCGAGTACAAGTACGACGAGTGTCGCTGCGGCTATCACACCGCCGACCATCTTTGGACCATTCATCGGTCAGTTGCTCCGAGTCGGATTTTACGTCCGTGTAGGTGTTGCCGGTCCGGTCTTGGGCCGGGCTTTTGTTCAAAAACTAACCGTCTTTGTTGCAGACCGGTTCCGGGCGTTGGTTGGTCACTCGCCGTCAGTGTCTCCAGCGCAACGTCATGTGCCGTTCATTTACCGGTACGACCACCGGGATCCATCGGTTTAACGTAAACGAGGTCTCCCAATAATACTCCAGAAACGGATTCTCCGGATGCGATATTCGCATCGCGACCCACCATGTACCGGTGGCCAGTTCGCGTTCGAATCGGCCGTCTGCGGGCAACTGGACTACTACGGCCGGTCCCAGCGCGCCGGTTAGTGAGTCCAGCAGCGTTGGGAGCCCGGCCAGTGCCTGGTCTTCCCACGCCCGGAGCGAGTCGGCCGCAGCCATCGCCCGCCGAGCCAGCTGGATGCGGCTGGCCGGGACAAGCTGGCCCATCCTCTCTTCAAGCGCCCTCTCTCGTGAGGTCACTTGGGTGTGAAGCCCGCGAAGACGATCGTACGCTCCGGAGTACCCCGGTGCGTCCCGACCTATGCGTCGTAATGAATCGGCCAGCCGGACTACGTCTTGTCGGACCGAAAACCACTCCGATTGGAGCGAATCCAGGGCCTCCGAGCGAGCCGGTCGGAAATCCATCAGCTCCTGCTCGAGTGCCGAAAAATCGGGTTTGGGGACGTCCGCTATGGTGCTCAATGAATCGATGACCCGCGAAAGGTCAAAACGCGTGAGCAATAATTCTCCGGCTGGATTGGATAGAGTGAGGGGAAGGGCCACGCGGACCGTGACATGAGCGGAATTATCGCGGCAACCGGCGAAACTGAGAATGGCTCCGATAAAGAGCCAAGGCTTGCGATAGTGGCTTTTTGGGGGTGCTACAGAGAACCGGCCCGGTGGGTTCACCGCTTTACAGACTGTTCCGCTTGGACCTAGCTAATCGACGATCACGTTGCCGAAAATGAAGCCACGCGGATCCACATTGCGGCCGTTGACCTTCACCTCATAATGGAGGTGGTCGCTCGTTACGACACCCGTATGTCCGACCAAGGCTATCTCATCGCCTCGCTCAACGATCTGTCCTTGTCGCACCAGGACCTCAGAGCAATGCGCGTATCGGGTTTGGATGCCGTTGCCGTGGTCCAGGGTAACGATGTTGCCGTACCCTACCTGTACCCCCACCATCGTGACGCGTCCCCTGGCGGGTGCGATGATCGGTGTCCCCTCAGGGGCGGAGATATCGATAGCGTAGTGTGGCATTGGTTCGTGATAGACGGGGTGCATCCGGGATTGAGAGAACCCGCTGGAGAGGTAGCCGGCTGTTGGCATGATGGATGGTAGTCGGGCCAGCCGATTCTGATCGGACTCCATGCTATCGACAGCCTCGCTGAAGGAGGCGGACAATATCCGCGCCCGGCGAATGAGCCCATCGAGTGTAGAACGGGTGCTGAGGGCTACCCTACCAAGTCCGGCTTCGCTCAGAATGACATCCGCCTCGCTGGGGGGCTCGGCCGGTCCGCCGACACCTGCCAACCGAATGGCCGGGTCGATGAGTGGCAAGCCAGCCAATAGTCTGACGTCCCGGTCCAGCTCGTTGATGCGATTGAGGGTGTCGCTGAGGTCGCCAATCCGGGTTTGCATGCGGGAAAGTTCTTGTCCCAGCGTACCGTATTGGCGCTCCAGTCGGCCCAATTGCGACTGGTCAATGGCTGAGGTGACTGCGGTGTAGATCCCCACCGTCGTGATGACACCCAAAATACCCGCCAGGGCAATGCCCCCTCTGAGGAGCCGTCTAGACACTTGGACTTCTCGGGAGGCGCCTGAGCCTTCCGGTACAAGGACGACGGTCCAGTTGCGGGCTGGTCTGGGTGTGTTCTTCATAGGGTAAAACGGGCTCGGTAAAGGAGCGATCTTGATGAAATTTTGGCTGTCCTAGAGCCGATCGCGGCGCCAAACATGGCGGCTAGTGTAACCGGTGTCAAGCCACCAACCCCGCAAAAACGGTTCCGTAAACTACACCCATTGAATGGGTTATCGGTCGGTGTTGGAATTGAATTAGGCCGGCTTCGGGAAAAGCGGTGATGGCTTCACCACTTCGAGCCCTCGAACCTCTGGCCTGAGCAGGTCATCCCAACGTGAGTCATGGACCGAAGACTGCATACCCATTGCTCGCCAGACCTCTTCGGTCTTACCTGGCATGTAGGGCGCCGCCATGATTGTGATCCGAGCGACGGCTCTTGTCAAGCCAGCTAACACAGCGTCGAGTTTTGCCTTGTTGCCTTCTTTGTACAGTGTCCACGGCGTGGTCTCTTCGACAAACGCATTGGCTGCTGAGACGAGCCGCCAAGCCGCCGACCCCGCGACGTGTAAGAGATGTGCGTCCATTGCCTTTGAATATTGTTCGATGACCTCCTCACCGGCTGTGTCAAGGCTCACCGTGTCCCCTGTGTCCGGGACCTTGCCATCACGGTACTTGGTGACCATAGCGAACACACGGCTGGCGAGGTTGCCGTACCCGTCGGCGAGTTCCGCAATGTAACGGCCGTCGAATCGCTCAAAACTAAAGTTTCCGTTGGCATCCCAGGGGACTTCGCGCAGCAGAAAATATCGCAACGCGTCCGCACCGTGTCGCTGCACTGCCTCGGGCAACGTCAGTGTGACTCCGGCGCTCTTGGAGAAACGTGCACCGGAGAGTGTCATCCAGCCGTGCGCCCAAACCATCTTTGGTACGGGAATGTCGGCGGCTATCAACATGGCCGGCCACAGCGCGGCGTGGAACCGCGCAATGTCTGGCCCAATCACGTGCACATCCGCAGGCCACATGTTCTTGTATTCCGGGTCTGGGTAACCCGTTGCCGATAGATAGTTGATGACGGCTTCGAACCACACGTAGACGGAATGCTCCGTGTTGTCGGGCCAGGGGATGCCCCAGGGCAGCCGCGCGCGCGACACGGAAATGTCCTGCAATCCGCTGTCGACCAGATTGCGGATCTCGTTCATCTTTGCCGCGGGTCGTAGAAAACCGGGTTGGGCTTTGTAGAGATCCAATAGTTGGGTTTGGAACGCGGACCAGCGAAAGAAGTAGTTCGACTCCTCGACCCATTGCACATCGCGTGTGGGGTGATCCGGGCATCGGCCATCGACAAGGTCTTTTTCTTGCTTGAACGCCTCGCACCCTACGCAGTAATAGCCGGCATACTTCCCTTCGTAGAAATGATCTCCGGCCGCGATGCGTTTGATCAATGCCAGTGTCGCCCGCGTGTGGCGTTCTTCGGTTGTTTGGATGAAATCGGTGTTACTGATTTGCAGTTCCCTCCACGTGACGCGGAAGGAATCAGCAATACGATCGACCCATTCTTGGGGCTCGACACCAGCCGTATCGGCGGCCTGTTTCACCTTTTGTCCGTGTTCGTCCATGCCGATGACGAACTGCACGTTGTCTCCGCGCAACCGGCGATATCGCGCGATGCAATCGGCACCGATCTTTTCGTAGGCGTGTCCCAAATGTGGCTCACCGTTCGAATAGTCGATGGCCGTCGTGATATAGAACACGCTAGTCCTTCGAGTGGTCAGGGTTGGTTGGTGGGTCATTGCGATCGCGGCCACGTCGTCTGCCCCGGCGGCGGTTTCTGCGTCGTCGTGGTGGTGTCACCGCGTCAGCCGCGGCTTCTTCAGTAATCTTAGCCGGGCCTTCATCAAATGTGACAAGCGAGGATGGGGCTCGAGCTTCCGTCTCCTTTTCCGCCGCGCCGGTCGATTCGGCAACTTCGAGCTTTAGATCGGACAGCATCACCGTGCGGAAAGTGTTTTCCTCCGACCTCAGTAAAACGCGTTCCCGAAAAATATCTATCGCTTGAACCCGTTCCCGGCCCTTGGATGTGACAACGGTCTTTCCTTCTTTTGGGAAACGTTTTCGTCCTGAGATATAGAAGTCATGTTCATATCGTAAACAACAGAGGAGGCGACCGCATCCGCCGGATATTTGCGAAGGATTCAAGGACAGGCGCTGGTCTTTCGCAAGACTTAGACTGACGGGTCGAAGCTCGGGGAGCCACGAAGAACAACAGTACTCTCGTCCACACCGTCCGACACCGGTGAGTCGTTTGGCCTCGTCCCGTGCGCCGATCTGCCGCAGCTCGATGCGTGTACGAAAAAGACCGGCAAGGTCGCGGACCAATTGTCTGAAATCAACACGATTGTCTGCCGTGAAGTAGACGGTAAGTTTCTTCCGATCCCATTGCCACTCGGCGTCGGAGATTTTCATGGGAAGTTCGTGTTTCTCGACACGCTCGCGCACTTTGCGCCGAATGTCTTCCTCGGCCTTGCGAAGTTCATCCGCCAGATTCACGTCGTTCGCAGACGCCATGCGCATGACTTGCCCCGAGGCGGTGGGCTCTTCATCCGGTCCACACGAGGCGCACCCCACTTCGCATTTCCTCTTGGCCGTTTCACCGATCGCTGACACGCGGCCAAAATCCTGGCCGCGTTCGACGGAGACGACGACCGCGTCGCCGACACACAAGGTGTGACTCTTATCGCTTGAGAAAAAACTCTTGCGGTTTCCCTTGAACCGAATCTCAACGAGCTCTTGCGTTTCAGTGCTCAGTGAATTGTCCCATCTTCAGATATTTTTCCGCGCGCTGGGTCACGAGTTTTACCGGTTTTACGCGACGCAGGTCTGCCAGAGTTTTCGACAACGCCGCTTGTACTGCGCTTGTGGCACCTTGCGGCTGTGCGTGGGCGCCGCCGGGCGGCTCCGGAATTACCTCATCGATCACTTCGAGTTTCAACAGATCTGGGGCCGTGAGGCGAAGGGCTTCCGCAGCCCGCTCACGTTGCGACGCGTCATTCCATAATATTGCCGCGCATCCTTCAGGAGAAATCACTGAGTAAATTGAGTTCTCCATCATGAGCACCCGGTCAGCAAGCGCAAGGGCCAGTGCGCCGCCAGAACCGCCTTCGCCGACAATGATGGCAACGATGGGTGTCTTCAAACTCGACATCACCTCGAGGTTCCGCGCAATTGCTTCGGCTTGCCCGCGTTCTTCAGCGCCTAAGCCTGGATAGGCGCCTGGAGTATCAATGAAGTTAATAATCGGCGCGTTGAACCGCTCGGCCATCTCCATGATTCGACGTGCCTTCCGGTATCCTTCCGGATGCGGCATGCCAAAGTTGCGGCGCAGGTTTTCTTTCGTGTCGCGCCCCTTCTGATGACCGATAACCACGATCGGCTTTTCTTCGAACCGAGCCCAACCACCCACGATGGCCGGATCGTCTCGGAACTGACGATCTCCCTTCATCTCGATGAAATCGGTAAAAAGGGCTTCGATGTAATCGAGTGTAAAAGGACGTTTGGGATGGCGTGCAACTTGAACGCGTTGCATTGGCGTGAGGTCCGCATAGACCTCGCGGCGCAGCTCGTCGAGCTTGTTTACCAGAGGTGCGATTTCAGCATCGACGTCGAGATCGCGATCTTCCGCCAACCGTTTGAGATGGCCGATCTGTCGTTCGAGCTCGAGCAGTGGTTTCTCGAAATCGAGCGTTATGGCCATTCGCTATTTCCTCGTTCTCGACAGAGAAACTTTTTCCTGTCCGATGAGTTCACGCATTGCTTCCAGAAGATCTTCGTCCAATGCAACGCTCGCTCGGCGGGCTTGGAAAATTGCGACCGTCCCGTTGCCGTCGCTCCATTCCACGAATACCGGCGCAGGTCCGGGATGTTCGGCGCACAGCCGAGCGATCTTGCGGGCCGTTTCGGCATCGGGGCCGAGACCTGATTTCCATCGAATCGACATTGCAAGTGAGCCATCCGTCCGAAGGGTCGCGAGCGGGCTGGCGTCCTCAACGATAAACGGAGCCCGATCCTCGCCACGGTCTCGTGCGCTGTACCCGCCGGTCAACAACAGTGGTGCGTCTGTGGTCACAATGCCAGAGAGCCGACTCCATGACTCGGGGAAAACGATCGACTCGGCCGTGCCGTGGAAGTCCTCCAAGGTGAGCCGCGCGTATTCGGCGCCCGTCTTTTTGCTAATGCGTCTGTTGACCGTTGTGACGACCGCCGCAATACACGACTGATGTTCACTCCATGTGCCCAGAGTGGCCGTCGTCCGTGTACCAAATAGACCCACTTCTTCACGATAATCTTCCAACGGGTGCCCTGAAATAAAGAAGCCAAGGACCGCCTTTTCGCGGGACAATCTCTCTGCTTCCGACCAGGGATCAAACCGAGGTGTGATTGTCGACGTGGCCGACGTGTTGGCGCCTGGTTCACCACCGAACAGACTGGCCTGACCCGCTTCTCGCTCGGCCTGTCGGACCTGTGCCTCCCGCATGGCCACATCCAACTCGGCGGTTAGTTTCGCACGGTCGGGTTCGATCTGGTCCAACGCGCCTGCCGCGATGAGTGCCTCTCCGACACGCTTGTTTGCGAGACGTGTGTCGATACGTTCGCAAAAATCCTGCAGCGATTCGAAGGGGCCGCCGCGGTCGCGATTGTCGATTATGGACTCGATCGCGCCCTGCCCCACGTTTTTTATTGCGCCAAGACCAAACCGAATTTGATTTTCGCCAATGACAGTGAATTTCAAACCAGATTCCTGCACAGAGGGCGGTAACACTTCGACGTTCAGATTTCGTGCTTCGTTGATGTATTGAACAACTTTGTCCGTGTTCCCGATTTCTGACGAGAGCAACGCGGCCATGAACTCAGGTTGATAATGTGTCTTGAGCCACGCGGTTTGGAATGACAGGAAGCTGTATGCCACGCTGTGTGACTTGTTGAATCCATAACGACCAAAGGTCTCGATCTGCGATGCAATGTCTTCGATCAGCTTACGGTCGTACCCGCGTTCGACAGCACGGTCAACAAACCGACTCAGCTCTTTGCGAATCAAGGCGGCGTCTTTTTTTCCAACTGCCTTTCGTAGCACATCCGCTTCGGCGAGCGTATAACCGGCGAGCACGTTGGGGATACGCATCACCTGTTCTTGATACACAATGACACCGAACGTTGGCTTCAATATGCTTTCGAGATCGGGGTGCGGGTATGTAACTTTTTCTTCGCCGCGTTTTCGCCGGATGAACACGAGGTGCATGTTCGAATCCAATGGACCCGGTCTCACCAACGCGTTCGTGGCGACCAGATCGTCGAATCTGTCGGCGCCCATCTGGCGTAACATATCCGTGCCCAACGGTGACTCAAATTGGAAAATGCCCGCGGTTTTACCAGCTCGAATCAGCTCGTACACGGCGGGATCGTCACGGTCCAACGACATCAGGTCGATTGTGACACCGTGGCGCTCTTTGACCATGAGGCATGCATCGTGGATAACCGTGAGTGTTTTCAGACCCAGGAAATCCATCTTCAACATGCCCGCTCTTTCCAACGCGTTCATGTCGTACTGTGTGATGATCGCGTCGGAGCTTCCGCCATTCGCACTGGAGCGGCCTTGGGGGGCTGTGCAAACGGGTACGTACTCGCTCAATGGCCCGGGGGCGATGACCACGCCTGCGGCATGAACGGATGCATGTCGGGACAGCCCTTCTATCCGTTGGCTGAGGTCCAACAGCCGTGCACCCTCTTCCCCACCGTCTCGCATTTTCCTTAACTCCGGCACCGTCTCTGCGGCGTCCGCGAGTGTAATGGTGAACCCCGGTGTCGATGGGATGGCCTTGGCGATTCGATCCGCTTCCGAGGGTGGTAGTCGCAGCACCCGCGCAACGTCCCGTACCGCCGCGCGCGCCTTTAACGTTCCGAACGTAATGATCTGACCGACACTTTCGCGTCCGTAACGTTCGCGTGTGTACTCGATGACCTCACCACGACGTTCATAACAGAAATCCACGTCAATATCCGGCATCGATATGCGTTCAGGATTCAAGAATCGCTCGAACAACAGATCAAATTCCAATGGATCGATATCGGTAATGCGTAGCGCGTACGCGACTAACGAACCCGCGGCGGATCCCCGACCGGGTCCTACCGGAATCCCACGGTCTCGCGCGGCCTTGATGAAGTCGTAAACGATCAGGAAGTAACCGGAGTACCCGGTCTTTGTGATAACGCCGAGTTCGTAGTCGAGACGGGCCTTGACGTTCTCTGGTAGCGGAGCCTCGTAGCGCTCTTCGGCTCCTTTGGTCGCCAGCTGCACGAGCATATCCGCTTCACTCTCGTATTCAGCGGGGCGGGGAAACTCCGGCAAGTAATACTTTTTCTCGAAACTCAGTTCGCAGAGATCGGCAACACGTTGTGTGTTTGCCAACACATCGGGGCGATCCGGAAAAAGATTGACCATTTCTTCTTCCGTCTTGACGTAGCTCTCC
>JAZDDD010000381.1:0-2782 GCA_036679545.1 Gemmatimonadota bacterium
GGTCAATCTCAGCTATCGCACGCCGCAACTCTGTTATCGCCGCACCACCGACGGAGGCCGAACGCATAATCAGATTCGACGACGCTCGTTGTACGTAGTAAAACGTGGGTCTCGGACGCTCATCCGGCCGAACTGCCTTACGTTGCCAACAACGCCGACGATTTCAATGCCCGGACCGCGGTCGAGGAGGGTGCCGATCGCACCCTCGTCTTCGCCGAACAGTTGTCTCGCGAATTCTTGGTTGATCAGGACCACCGGTTGATCGGTTTCCCCGTCCGCCGCGGTGAGCATCCTGCCCTGGATAAGAGGTATGCCCAGCGTCTCAAAGTATTCGGGCGTCACACCGCGCCTCTCAACGAATGCTGCGGCGCGATCGGGTTGACCGACAACGGCCAAACGCGTGACGTTGTTTCCGAAGTTTTTGATGGGAACCATGGAGGTCAACGCGACGCTTTTCACGGACGGTACACCATCGAGCCTGTCTTTCAGTTGATTCGCAAACTGCTCACGATCAGCAACATCGGCGAATCTTCCAGGCGGAAACCACAACCTGGCGACCGAGAGATTTTGTTTGTCGAAACCGAGATCAGACTGCATGGCCCGCCAAAAACTCTTCAACAAAAGGGAGGCACCGACGACAAGTATCAGCGCAAGCGCGAACTGCCCTGCGACAAGAGATTTTCGGAACCACGTCGTGCGCCGCGACGATCCGCGTACCCCCTCCTTGAGGGCTCCGTGATGGGGTCGCGCCTGCAATGCCGGTACGAGACCAACGACGAGCCCGGTCCCCACGGATACAATCAGCGAGAAGATCAACACCGCCGCGTTGAGTCCGATCTCGTCAGATCGAGGGATGTCTCGGCCAAAGACGGCTATCAGCCCTTTCACACTCGCGAAGGCAACGATGACACCCAGTGCGCCCCCCAACAGTGCCGTTAAGAGACTCTCGGTGAGAAATTGACGCGCCAAGCGTGCCCGGCCCGCACCCAAAGCGGCGCGTACGGCAATTTCCCGTCGACGCGATTCGGCGCGAGCCAACGTCAGGTTGGTGACGTTCGCGCATGCAATCAACAAGACAAGCCCCACGGCACCCGTCAGCACCAACAGCGGTGCCCGCGTCCGTTCCACCACGGCCGATTGCAAATGCATCGCCGACATTCCCGAGTCATCGTACGTGTCCGGATACTGTCCTTCCTGACGGGTCCACAGACCATGCAACTCCGTGACAGCTTGATCGACGGTGATACCGGGGGCCAAACGGCCATATAGACGAATGAAATTGTTGTTGCGGGACGTCAGTTCGTTCTCAGACCAGCGGAATGGCGCCCAAAGCTGTGCGTTGTTGAATCCGAATTGACGTGGCATGATTCCCACGACTGTAGTCATCGCGTCATTTATCCGCACGACACGACCAACCAATGAGGAATCTGCCCCAAAGCGGGTCCGCCAAAGCGCATCACTCACCACCACCACCGGATCGGCGCCCCGCGTCGCGTCCGTTGGGAGGAATGTCCGACCCAACTGCGGCGCCACACCCATCAAACTGAAAAACCCGGCCGTGACCAGCCGCCCGGAATGTGAGGCCGCCTCGGCCCCGTCGGAAAACACAAAGGACCGCGGTGTGTCCGCCTGTACACCTGTCAACGATTGCACGGTTGCGATCAGGTCTCGGTACGAACCGGGAGAAATTGGCAATAAAACACCCGGCAGTTCCGGCCGCGTCCGTCCCACCCGCACGAGACTCTCCGGTTCGCCGACGGGCAATGGTCTAAATAACACACCGTGCAAGACGCTAAACACCGCCGTGTTCATACCAATGCCCAGTGCAAGCGTAAGCAAGACAACGACTGCGTATGCTGGGTGCCGAAACAAGGATCGGGTGGCGTACAATACGTCTTGGCGCAATCTGTCCACGAATAAAACCCCTTGAGTTGATTTTCTCCGACCAAACAATTGACGTCTCCTACGCAGAACCACCGCTGCCATGGACCGCAGGGCCGTGGCGACTCCCTTCTTCTCTCGATTGGCACTACGTCGCAGCCCATCGGCCAACACGCCAGGGTCTTGGGTCCGTTCCGATGAATCGAGCATCATGGCATTGCACAGAACAGTGGCGACATCGGATGACACCGACGGGACGAGTCGATGGATGTCCGGCGTTTCGGCAACAAATCGTTGGGCCACGGTTTCCATCGTCGTGGTGCTCTGGAATGGCGGGGAACCCGACAGCATCTCAAACACAAGGCATCCCAAACTGTACACATCCGACGTCGGTCCGAGGTTTAGCTCACCACTGGCCTGCTCGGGACTGACGTACGCAGGTGTGCCCGCAGACGAATCGAGTACACCGCGCCGACCCCACTCCCGAGATTCGGCATGAATGACACGTGCAATCCCGAAGTCCGCCACGTACACGTGCAGGTCGGCACCGGAACCAACCACGAGAATGTTTTCCGGCTTGATATCACAATGCAAAACCTGGCGATCATGGGCATGACCCAGCGCACGAGCGATTTGCACGGCAATGTGTGTCGTCTCTTCGACCGGCAATGCGTTACGAGCAGAGAGCAGGTCCCGCAACGAACCGGATTCAATGAACGGCGTGACGTAGAATGGTTGACCCGCCGCTTCACCCGAATCGTAAATGGGCAAGATGTTGGGGTGCTGCAATCGCGAGGCGTATCGTGTTTCTTGAATGAATTGAACTAGCCCAATACCGCTGATCGCTTCTTCCGCAATCACCTTCACGGCAACCGCACGGCCGCGCTTAACATCGGTCGCC
>JAZDDD010000382.1:0-5088 GCA_036679545.1 Gemmatimonadota bacterium
TCAGGGAACGCCTCGACAACACCGTCGCGCTTCACACAACGAACAACGTCCGCCAGATACTCCAAATTGACCTGGTGAACGATGCCGGTCCCCGGCGGGACCACGTTGAAGTTCTCGAAAGCCTGCTGCGCCCAACGGAGCAATGTGTATCGCTCCGCATTTCGTTCCATCTCGCGTTCGACGTTGAGTGTGAATGCGCGCGACGAGCCAAAGAAATCGACTTGCACCGAATGGTCGATGACCAAGTCCGTCCGGACGAGGGGGTTGATGAGATCGGGGTCCCCACCCAACCGGACAATCGCATCCCGCATCGCCGCCAGATCAACCACGGCTGGCACGCCTGTGAAATCCTGTAGGACGACGCGTCCGGGCATGAACGGCACCTCGAGTGTGCGGTCGGGTGTTGGTGTCCAACCGGCCACCAACTCCACCTCTTTGTCACCCACGGCCTCCCGCCCGTGATGGCGCAGGACGTTCTCGAGCAGCACGCGGATGGAGAATGGCAGGGCGTCCAAATCCACCATGCCGGCCTTTGCCAGAGCATCAAGGCGATAAATCGTGACATCTCCGTCCGGCAGTGACAGGGTAGCCCGGGAATTGAACGGGTTTGCACTCATGCGCAGGCCTTTGTGTGTGTGTGGTGGAGGTCCGACCGACGAATGATAAGGGGGTTTAGGGCGCTGGCGAACTGGTCCTACTGTGTTCCTGATGTGCGCGTTAGTTTTCCGGCGCCAACTTAAACCCGCCCCAACCTTCCCGGAGTTTCGCCGGTGGCGCTGCCCCAGACTGAAAACGCCCTTTCCCTCGACCAACTCTGTATCAATACAATTCGTACCCTCTCGATGGACGCCGTAGAGGCGGCCAATTCGGGACATCCGGGTACCCCGATGGCGTTGGCGCCCGTCGCCTACGTCCTGTGGACAAAGCATCTCCGACACAATCCGGAGGACCCGAATTGGCCCGATCGGGATCGGTTTGTGCTGTCCTGCGGACATGCCTCGATGCTCCTTTACAGCTTGTTGTACCTCTCGGGGTACGACCTATCGCTCGACGATCTCAAGCGCTTCCGCAAGCTCGGTAGCAAGACACCCGGTCACCCCGAACACGGCACACCCGGTGTTGAGACGACGACCGGACCCTTGGGTCAGGGAATCGGGAACGCGGTTGGAATGGCCCTCGCTGAGGCACATCTGGCTGCGGTGTTCAATCGCCCGGACCACAACGTCATCGATCATTGGACGTACTTTTTTGCGAGCGATGGCGATTTGATGGAAGGGATCTCCCACGAGGCCGCATCCATCGCCGGTCACTTGGGCCTGCGCAAGTTGATCGGTGTGTATGACGACAACCGAATTACGATCGACGGTTCGACCGACTTGGCGTACTCAGAAGACGCCGCCCGTCGATTCGAGTCGTATGGCTGGCACGTTTTGCAGGTTGATGACGGGAATGATCTAGCGGCAATTGATCGTGCGTTCGCCGACGCGAAGGCCGAAGGCACCCGGCCGTCGTTAATCGTATTGCGGACACATATCGCCTACGGCAGTCCCAACAAGCAGGACACGGCGGCCGCACATGGAGCTGCACTTGGCGGTGAAGAAGTCAAACTGACAAAGAACGCGCTCGGGTGGCCGTCTGAGGACGTGTTCCATGTGCCGGACGAGTCGCTTGCCGAATGGCGGAAATGCGTGACCCGTGGTCGCCGCGTTCAAGATGGGTGGAGTGCTTCATTTTCTGCATACCGCGCGAATTTCTCTGGCGAAGCAATGGAGTTGGAGAGGCGGCTCGACGGGCGTCTTCCTGATGGCTGGGACAATGATCTGCCGGTTTTCGATCGAGACCGGGCGGTTGCCACTCGCGGTGCGTCCGGACAGGCTCTTGGCGCCATTGCGCAGGCAGTCCCCGAGCTTGTTGGGGGCTCGGCTGACCTCGCCGGTTCGGTGAAAACCGAGTTGAAGGGGTTTCCGGTAGTTTCCAGATCAGAACCTGGTGGACGCAACGTGTACTTCGGTATTCGTGAGCACGGGATGGGTAGTGTCATGAATGGCATGGCGCTGCATGGTGGTGTGCGGCCATATGGCGGCACCTTCCTCGTGTTTTCCGATTACATGCGCCCGTCCATTCGTTTAGCCGCCATGATGCAGTTGCCCACGATCTATCTGTTCAGTCACGATTCAATTGGTCTGGGCGAAGATGGTCCAACACATCAGCCTATCGAGACGGTGGCAGCGTTGCGGGCCATTCCGGGGCTCACGGTGTTACGTCCGGCAGATGCGGACGAGACGGTAGAGTCGTGGCGTGTTGCGATGCGATCGTCTGGGCCCGTTGCGATCATTCTTACCCGACAAAGCGTTCCGTCCATGGCTGGTTATCGCAACGGCGCGGTCGGTGTAACAAACGGTGCGTATGTGTTGGTTGATCCTCCGGGCAAGTCACCGGATGCGATCGTCCTGGCATCGGGTTCCGAAGTTGAGTTCGCGGTCGCAGCCGCAAAACAGCTCACCACCGATGGCATACCAACCCGCGTGGTCAACATGGTGTCGATGGAAATCTTCGCCAAACAGCAGGAGTCCTATCGGAATGACGTTTTGCCACCAACGGTACGGGTTCGTGTGGCAATAGAAGCCGGTCACCCAATGGCTTGGCACAAGTGGGTGGGTTTGGACGGTGCTGTGGTAGGGCTCGAACGTTTTGGCGAATCAGGGCCTTACAAGGAGGTCTACGATTCGCTCGGGATATCCACCGAGGAACTGGTCAAAGCGGTCTTGAAGTCTTCCACCAATGCCACAGGCGTAGGATTGACACCGCCGAGTAAAGCCAAGTAGTAGGACCACCAATCGGCGAACGCCAAACCGGCAAACACTCGATCGGCGTGTGTTTTTCCCGGTAGATCCCAGTCCGCAAAACTTATGTGACGCAATCCGCGTTTTTCAAAAACATCGCGCATCACCACATACCTTTTCTGAATACGATCGTGGCTACTCGGATTGCGCAGATACAACAGACCGAAGTCGCCGGTGGTGCCGGACAGACCGATCATTTCGTTGTGGTTTACTTCCGGTAACACATTGTAGAATGCGGGAAGCTTGGCATTCTCATTGAGTTTTATCTTCGTGATGCGTGCAACGGAGTTTTCATGCATTTGATCCGTGTACACGAGCGGAATGCGATTCCCCAGCCATTCCGCAAGACGCTTTGCCGCGGGCCTAACATCCAGGCTGCGAAGAAACGTGGCGACGTCCTGGAGTGTCTCCGGTCCGGCCGTCAAGAACCCGGCTCTATCCAGCACACGGGTGACATAGGCTGAAAAATACCCGGTGGCACAGCGGGGTTGAAACCCATCGGGTTCACGGTGCTTGGGAATCCGTATGATCGGATAATCCGCTTCCACGGCCATCTCTTCTAATTTCCCACCGGCGGTGATGACGATGATTTGGGCATCACTCGTCGCGATGCCATTGAGCGCCGAGAGTGTTTCTTCGGTCCCGCCCGAAAACGACATCACGAGGACGAGCGTGTGGCGATCGACGGTCCAGGGAATGTTGTAACTCCGCGAGACAAACAGACGATCGCCCAGGTCTCGCGCGAAAACGTCGGCAATCACGTCTGCGGGGAGCGCGGAACCCCCCATGCCAGCCACAATCACCCGCTTTGCAGTTGTCTTGATATTGGCGGGGAAGTCCGGGTCGGTAAGCGCGAATTCGATTTGATCCGGCGTGCGTTGGATTACGCGTGCCATGTCGTGCTTATCGAATTTCGTTGCGAGTGCACCGAAATCCGGTGACGATCCGTTGCTGACGGTATCCGTTTTCATGCCCGTACCTGTCTCTGGGTGACTAGGTCCCAAGATGGACAAGCTCCGGCTCCGCCTCCTCCCGCTTTAAGTATGCGTTCTGATCGTGTTCCAGCGCACCCTTGGGCAGGTGATCCCAAAGTGGGCCAAGATCACGTTTCACCCGTTCGACGTAGAAACTTGGAATCTCCGTGGTTTCGCCTTCGAAGAACTTCCGGAGTTGCTTGTCGGTGTCCAACATCTCACGGAGCATGGTGAAATATTTGATACGGCCATATCCCTCCGATGAGACGGCGCGCAGTACGTTCATCCAGCCCGGAATCGACGAACCTTGCGTCCGGAATCGATTCCAGATGGCGCGACGACTGAACGAATGTTTTGTGACGTCGATGACGTGGTCGTAAAACTCTGTCCACTCGTAGTTGAGTGGTTTCACGTTCATCGCGTGGTGGTTGTTCAGGAAATGGAACGGGAACGGCAACACCCGCCTGTCGCGCTGGAGAGACAAGTTTAGCGGTGCCGCCTGACCAAATGCGGATAGCAGAGAGTAACCTGGAAATGCGCCGGGAGTTGTGTCGATGAACCTTTTCGTCAACTCGAATGGCTCGTCCCCCTCATCCGAATCCAACCCTAACACAAAATTCGCCTGCAGGTAGGGGATGTACTCCATGATCAAGTTGATGTGCTCGGAGATCTGCGTGACCTTTTCCGCGCCACTACGTTTCCCTGACTTGGACTTGTTCCCCATGTCGTACCACGACCGTTTCAGGTGATCTTCGGATAGAATCGACAAACTGCTTTCGGCAACATGATCCATCGCCCCCGGCGGCACGACATCTTCGATGGCGTCCATGTAATCATTGAAGCGGATGCCAAAGTTGGGATCATGCCAACCAAGACGGGGCCTCTTCATCGTCTTGAGGAGAAACCTGAGGTCCTCACGCAATGCGTCAAACGAAAGCGGTTTATAATCCACCACCGAATCGATACAGAAGCTGCACGTATACGGGCAGCCAAGACTCCCGATCATCGGGACGATTTTGATCGTGGGCGCCTTTTTGAGTGTCGACTCGATGAACTTCCACCGTTGCTCCACTGAAGGCAGTTCGTTCGGTTGAGACGGAGCCGCTAACTCGACACCCATGGGTCGGTGTTGTGTGCAATCGGAGAGAACGTCTTCCAGTGTTGAGCGGTTGGTAAACCCAAGGACGTAGTCAAAGTATTTTAACGCGTCGTCGGGATAACAGCGGGCGTGTGGGCCACCCAGTACCGTGATCGCCCCACGCTTCTGGAAC
>JAZDDD010000383.1:0-5148 GCA_036679545.1 Gemmatimonadota bacterium
GCATCGTCATTGTTGACACCGGCGCGGCGGTTATACGCAAAGCCAAGTTGCTCACGCACCAAGATCTGACGCTGGAGGGGACGTGGCATTTGGTCAAAGAGTGCGATCATGCCATCCCAGTCTTGCAGCGCTCGATATGTCAGCATCAGGTCAACTACCGTACCAACCTCAATCGCGTCGAGATTGGCCAACTCCGCTCGAAACACTGCAAGTAACTCACGCGCCTCGGACCGTCCAGGCTTCGTCTTCGCCTTTTCTCTTATTTGCGATAAGCGGCGCTTCAACGCTTCGTTGGCATGTACTCGATCGGCGAACACGTCTGTCTTCAAACGCGCGATATCACCGGGTTTCCATTCGGACAGGAGTTCGAAGAGCGGACTGTCAGTCGGCGCGTTCTTGACACCCATTGTACGAAGGTTTTTCAACTTTTTGGTAATCGCGTCTCTCATCCGCTTGGCTTCAGCGTCACCAAAACTGTTCTTCTCGCCGAGT
Organism: Gemmatimonadota bacterium; assembly: GCA_036679545.1. Lineage (GTDB taxonomy): Bacteria > Gemmatimonadota > Gemmatimonadetes > Gemmatimonadales > GWC2-71-9 > JAZDDC01. The sequence continues at coordinate 493 of JAZDDD010000383.1, forward strand.
TCGTACGGCATGGACCGCAATAAGTTGACGTCGAATAATATAGGTTGATGTTTGGCGAAAATCGTAAGGGTCGTGGCAGGTCGCGCGGTGTGTCGCACGCCTAATTCGTAAAACACGTTAGCATTGGCGGTGGTCAAGTCCGCAACAGCGTACTCACAAAGGAGGAGACGCTCGAACATCGGCTTGTGGATGATTCCGCCCGTTCGCTCTTCATCCGCCCTGATTGGTTCCATGTCTGCGGCATCAATCGCTGGTTTGATCGCCTCCTCGTAAATCTTGTCAAAGTCGATATGCGGCCCGCCGGCAGGATCAGGTTTCTCGCCGAATGGCATGATGACAAAGCAGAGGGGACGTAGCGCCATTAAGCCTCCATTTTAAGACACGCAACCGCCACAAAGATTCATTCGTGGGTCAGAGGTATTTTTCGCGAAGAACTTTCTTATGGTGGATTTCGTGGCCCGCCATGATGTAGGGAAACGAGTGTGCGGTAAATTCTACTCCGCTCGCAATCCCCTTCCGGGCCATGTCCTCATCCGTCATGCCTCGGAACATGCTGACATTTGCGCGGCGAAGTTCCTCCAATTGTCTGGTCAAGTCTCGCAGAGCCTGAGTGTCGAATTTTGCAGCCGTTACCCACGGGTCCTGATCCATCCCCGGCCACGGGTTCGGATCGGCCCGCGCAAAAGCGACACATCGCATGGCAAAAACACGCTCAGTATCCAACACATGCCCCACCACCTCCTTGATACTCCACTTTCCTTCCGCATAGCGGTATCCCGCCCGATCCTCGGGAATACCACGCAAGAGTGACACAGTCTCTTCCATTTCGGCATTTAGCAAGTCAATCACGTTTCCTGACGGGACCTTGCTAACATACGTGCCATAAAACGAGGGGTATTCAGAATCCTTCGGGGGTTCCAGATGCCAAACCGTCATAAGTGTCTCCTTCCAACGATGGCCGCTTCTGAGCAGGGTGTTGTACAGATCAACGTTGTACAGATCAACGTGGTACAGATCAACACTCAGCATTCAACACTCAAAAAGGACTATTCCTTCTTGAATGTTGAGCGTTGAGTGTTGAGTGTTGGTTTAGTGAACGTGTCCGCCGTGCTCGTATCCACGAACCCGTTGATAAACCATCACCTGATGTTCGGTCAACAGCCCATCCAGTTCCAAGTGCGCTGCCAGGTGCGTAGCCCGAAGTTCCCCGGCAAGTGCGGCGATGTGTGACGTGACGGCTACCAGCGAATCCTTGTTGGCGCGTCGTTCGGCGAACGCCTCGTCGAGTACACGTTCGAGCCGCACGATCTCATTTCCGAGCTGCATGGCCCGCTCAGCCATCTTGTCGAATACGGCGCGAACCGACTCTTGTTGTTCGGCCGAGAGTCCCAACGAGTCAGCAAGCTCCAGTACGTTTGGGCCGCAACCGGGATCATCGACGACATGAGAACTAGGACCAAACTGAATCTGCGCATGGCGATTGTCTCTCCATTTTACGTGTTCGACCTTCTTATCCACCACCAATCAAACTTACGGGATTGCCCTGTCGAGATCTCGGATTTTACACGACGCAAATCCGTCCCGAACAATCAGACCCATTCGTTTGAAACCAATGCCACTATTCTCTCGTAGGATATAGCCGGACAGGTAGTAAGCATAAACTGTTGCAGAACAACGGTTTGTGGTTTACGGCCCTAAATCATTCACACGACACGGCGACAATCGTGAAAACAAACCCCATGCCGAATCCAGGAACCTTGTTACCCCTGTCGGTGCCTGTCTTCCATATTCTCGTCTCTTTAAGTGAAGCAGAGGCACACGGTTACGGAATAATCCAAGCTGTTGTACGCCTCACCGACGGCGAAGTGTCACTCAGTACCAGTACGCTGTATGGCGCGATAAAGCGGATGCTGCGCGACCAACTGATCGAAGAATCCGAGATGCGACCCGCGCCGGACCTGGATGATCAACGTCGAAAATACTACCGAATCAGCGATTTCGGTCGACAGGTGGCAGATCTGGAGGCCAAGCGTATTCACCGCGTATCGAGACTCCTGCAAACGACGCGTTTTCTTCCGGACGAACCCGCCAGGTGACTCCGCATACCGGGACCCACATACATGTTTTTGCCCTTTTGTGCCATGCGTTGCTGCCTCCCTCGTTCCGTCGAGAATTTGCCCAGCAACTGCTGGTGACGTTCGGAGACCGATACGAAGCGATCGGGAGGATGAGAGCCCGCGAGGTTGTCGGTTTTTGGACAATCGAGGTCTTCGGGCTGATGCACACGGGACTAAAAGAGTACGGCGAATCACTCGCCTGCCTGCTGCGGAAGAAAAGACATAACTCATCGTATTCATCATCTATCGGGACCGACAACATGTTCAACTCCGTCCGACAAGATCTCCTTTATGCGATCCGAATGATCCTCAAAACCCCGGTCGTCTCGGGCATAGCGATTGTGTCACTGGCCATCGGCGTGTCCGTCAACACATCCGTGTTCAGCCTGTTGCACACGTGGTTGCTCCGGCCGTTGCCATATCCGGACGCCGACCGAATCGTGATGTTGTACGAAAACGATCTCACGAACACCGATGCATTCGACCCTGTTGCACCTGCGAACTATTTTGATTGGGTCGCGCAATCAACATCCTTCGAGACATTTATTGCTTCGCGATTCGAACTTGCAAACCTCACGAGTGTGGAACAGCCCGAACAACTTACGATGTCCGTTGTGACTCCCAACTTCTTCAACGTGTTGGGTACCGACCCGCTCATCGGACGCACTTTTGCACCGGGGGACGGCGGTGCCAAGGACGCCCTGGTGACCGTGCTAGGCGAAACACTTTGGCGAAATCGTTTTGGGGCCGACCCAGGTGCCGTCGGAACAACGGTGACACTCGACGGAGACGTTTACACAATCGTCGGCGTTATCCCAGAACGTTTCGATTTCATTTTGGGGTCCGTGAATCTGTGGGTCCCGTCCGATTTTGCCGACGTCCGCGACGATAGACAAAACCGATTCTTGACCATTGCCGCCAAGTTGAAAAGCGGCATCACCGCGGCACAGGCCCAAAGCGAACTCACAACGATTGCCACCCGACTACAAGAGCAACACCGTGAGACCAACGACCACTGGAGCGTCACCCTGCAAACATTGCGGGCGCAGTTTCCGGGTCCAACTGATCGAGGCCTGGTCAACATCATGATGATGGTCGTGGTATTGGTGCTGGTGGTAGCGTGCGCAAATATCGCAAGTCTTCTCATGGCCAAGACGGAAGCGAGACAAAAAGAGATCGCGCTGCGCCTTGCCCTCGGCGCCGGCAAGCGTAGAGTCGTTCGTCAACTCCTCACCGAAAGTGTCGTGATGGCTCTGATTGGAGGAACGCTGGGCATGGCGCTGTCGATCTGGGGCATCGACGTGATCGCGAGCGCCATTCCGGACGTCATGCCTGCTTTCTTTTTGCCAACGTTCAACGGACAGGTGGCGCTTTTTGGTGTGGCCGTCTCGATCCTCGCCGGTCTGACGTTTGGTATCGCGCCAGCAACACAAGCGCTCGGGGGCGACCTACGTTCGGCGCTCATCGAAGGGGGGCGAGGAGGCACGGCGAGCAAAAAGGTCAAACGACTTCGCCAAACATTCGTCACCGTCGAGTTTGCAATTGCACTCGCGGTGCTCGTAGGTGCCACAATGCTCACAGATATTTTCCGACGACGACTCGACGTCAATCTTGGTTTTCGCCCGGATAATATCCTCACGATGGCACTCACACTGCCAGAACACCGATACAACGAACCCGAACCACGGAGAAATTTCGCGCAGGAACTCGAGCGCAAGTTGGAGAGCATGGGTGGAGCGACTGCCACGGCGTTGTCCAGCGTTTTGCCAAGAACGAGCAACAGTTCGTGGTCCCGGTTCACGATTGACGGGCAACCTGTCGAGCAAAACCAGAAACCTAGGACGACGTGGCTATCCGTGAACGCGGATTACTTCACCACTATGGATATTGCTGTTCGCGAGGGCCGCCGATTCTCGAGCAGCGATCGTAGCACCACCGCGCCGGTCATCATTGTCAACCAACGGATGGTCGATTTACATTTTCCCGACGGTACCGCGATAGGTAGCCGGATCACCATTTCCGGCGAATCCCGTGCGATAGTGGGTGTGGCCGACAACATCGCTCAACGACGTCTTACCGGTCTCGAACCGGACGTTCCTTCGGTGTACTTCCCGATGACACAGAGACCCGTGCGTCAACTCCGCATCATACTCCGCGCATCGACGGATCCCAATCAACTCGCGGTGCCCGTACAAAACGCGGTTTGGTCCATCGATCCGGAACAGCCAGTCACTGCCGTGACGACGCTGGAAGATCATATGAAGGCCGCGCTCGCCGGACCCACAACACTGGCGCAAATCCTCTTTGTCGTGGGTATGCTTGCACTCACGCTATCAGCCATAGGTATCTATGGAGTGATGGCGTATGCGGTAACAAGACAGACCAACGAAATTGGTATCCGCATGGCTTTGGGCGCAAAACCCGGACAAGTCGTCTCGCAGATCACTCGCCAAGGCGCAACGCTGGCGGCGTTGGGACTCGCCATTGGTATTCCGCTCGCCGCTGGCGTTGCTGTGGCCATTTCGAAAATCCTGGGCGC
>JAZDDD010000384.1:0-2397 GCA_036679545.1 Gemmatimonadota bacterium
CTTGGGGGGTAGCGGAATAGATGACACCCTTCATCTCGGCGACATATGAGTCGGCAATCCCAAAATCAGTGAGTAACGTGACAAAGCCGCTCAATACGAATCCTCCTACACTATTGGCAGGGAAATCTTCTTTTTGGCGCCAAGTTTCGCTTTCACTTCATTGGCAATCCCGTTGAGTGCCAATGCGACGGGACTTTCTGGTTGAGCAAGCACGATTGGCGACCCTTCGTCCGCGAGGTCCGCCACGCCCGCTTGCAGTGGAATACGTCCCAACAAGGGAACGCCCACTTCTTTCGCAAGCCGCTCACCACCACCCGTCAAGAATATCGCGGTTTGTTCTGAGCACTTCGGGCACTCGAAATAACTCATGTTCTCCACGATACCTAACACAGGGACTTCTACTTTTTCGAACATCTTTGCACCCCGCAGGCTATCACCAATGGCAACCTCTTGAGGAGTGGTCACGATGATCGCCGCTTTCACTTCGATCGTTTGTACGAGTGAGAGCTGCGCGTCACCGGTGCCTGGCGGCATATCCACGATAAAAAAGTCGAGCTTGCCCCAGCGAACGTCCCCGATGAACTGCTGGATGATTTTCATAATGATCGGCCCACGCCAAATGGCCGGTGCGTCGCGCTCGACCATCATGCCGAGCGACATCACCTTCACACCGTGTGCTTCGACGGGTACGATCTTCTGATCGACGACGGGTGGTTTCTGGTTGACACCCAACATGCGTGGCACGTTGGGACCGTACACATCGGCGTCCATGATTCCCACGGCGAATCCCATCTGCGCAAGTTTTACTGCGAGATTGGTTGATACCGTGGATTTACCAACACCGCCCTTGCCACTGGACACTGCGATGACCTGCCCTAGGTCAGGGAACGCAGATGGCGTGGCGGCGGGCGGTACATTTGGGCGTGCCGGCTGCGCGCCCTGCGGAGTCTTGGACGCAGGCTCGCGCACGGCAACTTGGACGTCCGTTACACCGTCAATATCACGTACGGCACGTCGGGCCTCGCGGACAAGACTTGCTGGATCGTCGCGCCCCAGGAGAAACGTAAACGAAACTTTGCCGTTGTCGCCGACACTCAGATCCTGCACCATGCCGGCCGAGATGACATCGTTATCGACACGAGGATTTTTGACGCTCGTCAAGGCGCCAGCAACAAGGGCTTCGAGCTTGTTAGTCATGCGTCAATTGTAGGGCAGTGGAACGGGCCGATCAATGGCCCAGTTCAAGTGTTTTCCGAGCGGCTCCAAGCACGCTGGACTGCACGTCGGCCATCGTTCCCTCGACAGAGGCTCCCGACGCTTTGCGGTGCCCACCGCCACCAAACTGTTCTGCCAACGAGGCCACGTTCACGTCACCCACCGATCGAAACGAAATTTTTACCCGACCGTTGGCAAGTTGTCGAAACTGTAGCGCAAGTAGAACCCCGTCTATTGATCGTGGATACTCCACCAATCCATCCAGGTGTTCTGCCGTCACGGCGTGTCGCCGCATGGCTCCATCAGGGACGGTGATCCAGGCCAGGCCAACATCGTGCTCAACGATCAACGTGTCTAAGACCTCGGACATCAAACGGACTCGACCTTCAGGGTTGCTGGCGTATACGACCCTGTAGATCTCCTCCGGATCGACCCCATGGCGCAACAGGTCGGCGGCCACGCGGAGACTACGCGAGGTTGTGTTGCTGAAGCGAAACCCGCCAGTGTCCGTCAGAATCGCGACGTAAATCGCACGCGCGATCTGTGGAGTAATCGGCCAATTCACCGACCGTGCCAGATCAAAAACCAATTCACCTGTGGCGCATGCAGTCGGATCGACCATGCGCGGTCCAGGCGGTAAAGAGCCGTCGCTCAAATGATGATCGATACAGGCGACTGGAACGCCTCTGTCTTCCACAACCCGCCCCAAGTGCCCCAGACGGGAGAGGTCGGAAATATCAACAACCAGCACGACCTCTGCCCGATCTAGGTATTTCACCGCCTGAGAGGTCTTGTCGGCCTGTTGAATGCCTTCGAGAAGGAACTGATAGCGTTCCGGAAATGGGGTTGGATTGGTAATGGCCGCACGAATCCCACGGGCGTTGAGCATGTGCCACAATGCAACCTCGCTGCCCGTGCCATCACCGTCCGCATTCACGTGGGTCGTGATGGCAACACGGATGCCCGGTCGCAACAGCTCCGCGATCCGCTCGGCATCCCCCCGGCGGGGCGACTTCAAAATAGGAGATGTCCCCCTCTGAGGAACTGACATATAGGGAAATTAAGGGAATAGCTCACGTTCGATCAGTGCCTTTTGACCAATTGCCCTTGATCCTAGCTACTCTAAACCTCATTTTCACGAATCTTTTGTCCGATTCGGAGAGCTCATGGAAGCGCTCGAAC
>JAZDDD010000385.1:0-3229 GCA_036679545.1 Gemmatimonadota bacterium
GTAGGATTCTCGCCGATTAGGCGGGCAGCGGGTAGCGGGTAGCCAGTAGCTAGCATCCGGTAGCTAACACCCGGTAACTGGTAACCAACAACCATAAACCAGACATGGCTCCTTTCCCCAGACGCACTTATCTTCCGGCGCCCTTGGGAGGCAAAATTGCAAAACCCCGTTATCGCTGAAAAATCATCTAAACCATTCATAGGCCAACAGGTCGCGACGCCCGGTTTTGGTCGTGGCTGGATGCGTGTGGCGAAAGAGTTGTCCACGTCAATGTCGTGGCGCGACATTGCCCACATTTGGGTCTTCCCCCCAATTCGAACGGACGGACGCGAGTGGGGCACGGCGGTGATCGCGCGGAATATCGAGGAAAACCGTGTCGCGGTTTCCACCGCTCGATACATGGTCCTCACGCGGGGCAAGAAACGCGGCCACGGAAAGGTGGAGATCGAGCAAGTTGGTGAAAGTCCTGAAGATGTCGTCAGTGATGTCCTTCGGGGTGTGCAGGAACGGGCTGGCGAGGCGGATCCACCGATAGAAATTGAACCGACTCTTTGGTTCGGTGCCGAGGATGACGAGCCCACCACCAAAAGTTGACGGTGCCCTGCTGGTCGCGCGCTTTCGCCGTTACATACGGGATCACAATCTACCGATGACCCATCAGCGCGAGGCCGTTGCCCGTGTAGTGTTCTTTAGCAACGGGCACCTTTCGGTGGAAGATATCAAAGGTGTGCTACGGGGCGAAAACCTCCACGTCGGTACGGCCACCGTATATCGGACGCTGGATCTTCTATTGCGTGCTGACTTAGTTGACGAGCACAGTTTTGGCGAGGGGTTCAAGCGGTACGAGCCACGTACACACCACCAACATCACGAGCACATCATCTGTCGGGAGTGCGGTAAGGTGGTCGAATTCACGTCCGACAGGATCGAACGGATGAACGTATTGATCGCAGAAGAGTATGGGTTCCGACATCATCACCACCGATTGGAAATCCACGGTGTGTGCCGCGAGTGCCAGAATCTGGATGCCGCCAAACTTGCGACGGAAACCCGTGATACGAAGGAACGAAATTGACCCCGTTGATGCATATGGTACCCCAGCGTGCGTTTTTGACCAGAGGGGTAGGGCGGCACAAAGAAAAGCTTACAAGCTTTGAGGAAGCGCTCCGTGAGGCCGGAATCGCGCAATACAATTTGGTGCAGGTGTCTTCGATTTTCCCGCCCCATTGTGAACTCGTGGTCCCGGAAGAGGGAATCGTAGCACTTCGTCCTGGCCAGATTCTCTTCACAGTCGTTGCGAAAGAAGCGACCAACGAACCGTCACGCCTGGTTGCAGCTTCGATCGGAGTCGCAATTCCCAAAGATCCCACCCACTACGGATACATCTCGGAGCACCACTCGTTTGGTCAACGCGCGGAGTTGGCGGGGGACTATGCGGAAGACCTGGCGGCGAGCATGCTTGCCACGACCCTCGACGTGCCGTTCAACCCTGACGAAGCGTGGGACGAACGACGAGAGCAATGGCTTTTGTCGGGTGAGATCGTTCGAACTACGAATATCTGTTGCACGGCGGAAGCCACCGACGATGGCCGTTGGGCAACCGTTGTCAGTGCTTTAGTCTTTAGTGGATGATCGATGAATGATTTTCGGCACGCCGTGAAGGGGCCGTTAGCATCGGTGCCGTGGGGCGCACCCCATAATTTCCTTGGGTTGCCTGAGTCTCATGCGAACTTTGAACACGCGCGGGTGTTGCTGCTTCCCGTACCCTACCAAGCCACCGTGTCGTGGAAGGGCGGTACGAAAGACGGACCACGGGCCATTATCGACGCGTCCCACTATTTAGAGTTGTACGACCATGAGTTGGACACCGAACCGTATGAAGTCGGGATACATACCCTTCCGGCAGTTATTCTTTCGGGTGCTGGCCCGGAAACGGCCATTGCACAGTTACGCGAAGCCGTCGATCAATTGTTAGCCACGGATAAGTTTGTGATCACGCTGGGTGGCGAACACAGCCTTTCTTCAGCACCAATTCTGGCCCACGTAGACAAGTTGCAAGATCGTCGGTTGTCGGTCTTACAGCTCGACGCACACACCGACCTGCGTCCCGAATATGACGGCACACCATTTTCGCACGCTAGTGTCATGTATCGTGTACATACGTGTGTGGATCTCGTTCCGGTCGGCATTCGGTCGATGACCGCCGACGAGCGAGCGTTAACCCGCCAACGCAACATCCCCATGGTGTTTGGCGCCGATCTGCAGTCGCCCGATTGGATCGACCGCGTGATGGAACATATAGGACCAGATGTTTACATAAGTTTCGATGTCGACTATTTCGATCCCTCAGTGATACCATCGACCGGCACACCTGAGCCGGGTGGTGGACATTGGTATCCCACATTGCAGTTGTTGGAGCGCGTATTCCGGGAACGACGTGTGGTGGGGTGTGACGTGGTGGAGTTAGCTCCGTTGCCGGGCTTGGTAGCCCCAGACTTCACGATTGCTAAGTTGGTCTATAAAATGATTGGTTTTCATGCAAAGTATGGGTGAGCTGGTTGTGAGCGTGGTAAGCTGACGGCACGTTGATGGGTGTTAGAGGCTACCCGCTGCCCGCTACCAGCTTCCCGCTATTCCCTGCTGACGGTTGTACAGCCGTGTGCCATGTCCAACCGCTTCGCACCTGGGCCGACGTCATTCTTGATTGCCGCCGGAACAGCAGGCAGCTGGTTGCGGGCAGCGGGTAGCTGCTCACGAGGTTCTGGAACGCCAAACGACCAATACCCGTTGTCAAGACGAAAGGAGGGTTAAGGAAACCACCGTATGGAAACAGGAACTTCAGTCGGAATCTTAGTGGCGTTCACGGCGGGTGTGTTGAGTTTTTTGTCCCCCTGTGTGTTGCCCCTCGTCCCCAGCTACATCTCGTTCATCACGGGTGCCAACGTCGACAATCGGCGGTCGTGCACGCGGCACTGTTCGTAAGTGGTTTTACCCTCATCTTCATGATGTTAGGTGCGTCCGCCACCGCAATCGGACTTGCCGTACAGGTCAATCAGATCTGGTTGGAACGAGCCGGTGGCCTGTTGATCATCGTCTTCGGCCTATACATGCTCGGCGTGTTCAATTGGGGATTCTTTGCGCGTGAGAGACGGGTACACCTGCAGGATAAGCCGGTTGGGTATCTTGGCAGCGTGTTGGTTGGCGTGGCATTCGGGGCCGGATGGACGCC
>JAZDDD010000386.1:0-2815 GCA_036679545.1 Gemmatimonadota bacterium
CGAGACCTATGCCAGCGACGGGTTACCCACCAGAAAGTGGCGGCCAGCTGCTGTCGTCATCCCCAGCTCGCGCGAGGAGGTGATCGACGTTGTCCAAATCTTGGCTCATCACCGAGTCCCGTTTGTGCCGCGGGGAGCCGGCACCGGTCTGTCAGGAGGTGCCTTAGCTCGCGGGGATGCGGTAAGCCTGGTCCTCACACGGCTAAACCGCATCATCGAAATTGACCCTGAGAACAGAACGGCACTCGTCGAGCCCGGTGTCGTCAACATCAAGCTCTCCGAAGCGGCCGCGGCGCATGGGCTTTACTACGCCCCGGATCCATCCAGCCAGACCGCCTGTACCCTGGGCGGGAACATCGCCGAAAATTCCGGTGGCCCGCACTGTTTCAAGTACGGTGTGACCACCAACCACGTGAGCGAACTCGAAGTAATCTTGCCGAGCGGGGACGTCGTCATGCTGGGATCACCGGGCGGTGATGCGTGGGGGCCGGATCTCGTCGGCCTATTCGTTGGGAGCGAGGGCATGTTCGGCATAGTGACCCGCATCCGCCTGCGGCTCGTGCCCATACCCACCGCTATCAGGACCCTCCTAGTCGACTTTAGCTCTCTGAGGGAGGCTGGGAGCGCCGTATCGGCCATCGTGGCATCCGGTGTGGTTCCGGCGGCCCTGGAGATGATGGACCAAAACACGGTCCGTGCCGTCGAGGAATCCATCTACGCCGCCGGGTACCCGATCGACGCGGCTGCCGTGCTGCTGGCCGAGCTGGACGGGCAAGATCAGGCCGAAGTGGAAGCAGATGCAGAGCGAGTCACGGCCCTCGTTTCCGATCACGGCGCCCGGACCGTCCGCAGCGCATCCAGCCCAGCCGACCGTGCCAAACTTTGGCTCGGTCGGAAAAAGGCGTTTGGAGCGCTTGGCCGCATCAGTCCGGATCTTGTCGTACAGGATGCGGTCGTGCCAAGGACAACGTTGCCGGATCTATTGGAGGAGATTGCCGAAATCGCCCGGCGCTACGACCTGGTCGTGAGCAACGTTTTTCACGCTGGTGACGGGAATCTCCACCCCAATTTCAACTTCGACTCCCGTGACAAAGACCAAGCGGCGCGAGTGGAAGAGGCATCGTCAGACATCATGCTAGCCTGCCTCCGAGCCGGTGGCACGATCACGGGAGAGCACGGCATAGGGATAGATAAACTCCGATACATGGACGACATGTTCGATCACGACACACTGGGGGCCATGCGGGCGGTCAGGAAGGTATTTGACCCACGGGAGCTGTCAAACCCCGGTAAAGTGTATCCGGTACATTCGTGCCGGGAATGGACAACTGCACAACGATGAGATGCTCGGCAATCCGTGATCGGTTGGCACGAATCGTCGGCGACGATGCAGATTTTGACGACACAGACGGGAATCGGGTCACCGCGGCACCAACAACCGAATCAGCATGTGCGGCGATCCTAAAGACCGCGTACGGCGAGGGTTGGAAGGTCCGTTTCTCCGGCGGTAATGTGGAACCGTCATCCGACATCCCCGCTGACCTCGTGCTGACAACTCGCCGCATGCAGACAATCACCGAGACCAAACCTGCCGACCTCTTTGCAACCGCCGAAGCAGGGGTCACCACGGCAGAACTGGAACGACAATTCACGCAGTGCGGCATGTGGTTGGCCATGGACCCACCGGGAGAGAATCGGACAATTGGATCCGTCGCGGCAACCGGTGCTTCCGGGTCGCTACAGACCGGTTACGGGCCAGTGCGCGATCAGATTCTTGGCTTGACCGTCATCACGCCCGAGGGGCGCGTGATCGTTTGCGGTGGTCGTGTCGTGAAGAACGTTGCCGGATACGACATGCCAAAGTTGATGATCGGTGGGTTCGGGGCATTTGGTTTGATAACAAAAGTGCATTTGCGATTGCGTGTCGCGCCCGAAACTGACGTCACCTGGATGGCACGGGCAACGTTCGACGACGTGCTCAACGCAAAACGTCTTATCGAGAATTCGGCAGTCACGACCGCCGCCTTGGAACTTCGTTGTGTCCAAACAGACGAATGGACCGTTGCCGTTCGGCTCGTGGGTTCTGCCGACGTGGTCGAACGCCAGGGAAAAACACTCACACAAATCATCAACATCAGTTGGAGTCAGCTTGACGACGACAAGGCGAACGTGCATTGGGCAGAAGGACGCAGGGCTTGTGTGCTCGACCCGGTAACCGTCCGTTTGGGAGCCAGTTCCACCACTGTGCCGTGGACCGCCAACGAGTTGAAAAAGACTCTCGGTGTAGGTTTCACGACCATCTACGGCGTCCGCAACATTGTTCGATGGTCAGGCACGGCCAACGCGGACGCGATTGGTCGCCTACGGTCGTCGGCGGCTAACCAATCCGTGCCTCTGACAATCGAAAACGCACCGTGGAAGCTATTGTCCTCGGAGGGACATTTTGGTGAGTTGCGCTCCGGTGTTGCCCAACTCGTCTCTGGTTTGCGATCGGCGTTTGACCCGGCGGGCACCATCGTCGTTCCGCTAACGGCACATTCCGGATGACCCGTGTGACGCAAGGTGACGGCGCGATCACCGGACTCGACGCGTGTGTTCACTGTGGGTTTTGCCTACAGACGTGTCCCACCTTTGTGGTAACCGGGGACGAAGCGGACAGTCCTCGTGGAAGAATCGTCCTGATGCAGGCCTTGGCTCGCGGGGAATTTCAAGCTGACAATCGTCAACTGATCTCACACATTGACCGTTGCCTCGGCTGTCGTGCCTGTGAAACGGCGTGTCCCAGCGGTGTGGAGTACGGCCGGGCACTCGAAGC
>JAZDDD010000387.1:0-2415 GCA_036679545.1 Gemmatimonadota bacterium
CCACGGGCATCACGTAGTACAGATACCCGGCGGCATCACCCGAGTCATGCAGGGCCAGGATGTGGGGATGGTTGAGCCGGGCGGCGACCTGGATCTCCTTCAGGAATCGGTCGGGGCCGATGGTGGCCGTGAGTTCGGGGCGCAGGACCTTGATCGCCACCTTGCGATGGTGTTTCAGATCCTCGGCGAGATACACCGTCGCCATGCCGCCCGCGCCAATTTCGCGCTCAATTCTGTAACGGTCCGAGAGGGCAGCAGTGAGGCGATCAAACTGGTTGGTCATTGGGACCAAGATACGGTCATTTTTGGGGAGCGGCTACAGATACTCAACCCGGTGAGCAATGGATGGCCAATCCCCGGTGCAGTGCTAAGTCTTTGTGGTGATATGGCTTCGAAGTGGGTGTGCCTGCGGTGTGCCGAATCATCGATGACGATTCAGCAGAAACGTCCTAGAGTTGTCCAACACTCCATACGGGTGGAATCGAGTGTTGCACCTGATGCTCCGTCAGCGTTGCACCCTTGGAATTGGCATCTAAGACTTAATGCATTGGACGGTTAACTCGTAGTATCATGGGACGCGTTGCCATCTAACACTCACCGTCCATCAGCTGCGGGCGACTGTTGAGAGTCGCCCGCGTATCTCTGCCGTTATACCGCGCCCTCGGCGCGCACAAATCAATCGCTTCCGTTGAAAGCGACAGCGCCCGCCAGTCTGCATGGACTTGTTAGGCGCCGCGGTCATGTCCCAATCAGCTCCAGTGTTGGCAGGATCTGTTCGATGACATCGTCAAAGTGCGTTGCCCTCTCTGGATGACGCATGTCGCGACGATGGGCCGCCACCTCCACCAGCGTCCCGTCGGCGAACTCCACCACAAAGTAAAACGCTTCATCGCCGTACGGACCCGGAAACCCAGGAAACCGTGAGATCGTACGCGTCCCAATCACATAACTCGTGTCGGGTTCCAACATCCGAAACACAGCACTCGCCGCGAGGGACTTGTCAAACCAGATGACGGGAATCTCACCCACTGGTATCGCGTCGAGCGAATGATCTCCCAGATCTGTCGGCCGAACCAACACCACCGCGTTGCGGAACGGTGGTTCCATCCCCCCTGCGACGGCGGCGGGTGGCAACGGTACGTCCGCGAACCGACCGACGAGAAGCGAGTCAGGATACGCAAACCGCAATCCCAACGTCTCGGCTGTGTGCCGCGTCATCCCGAAAGGCAGCCCGCCTGCTGCGCAGCCTATCGTCATTACGCCGGCGATGGCGACGGCTCGGTGTAAAAACCGAAGCCGACGCTCCGTAATACGCAATTCGCCGACGGACAGAGCCGCGTGACGAAAAGTGTGCCTGCCATTGATGTGGTCATTCATCGAGTCGCGTTCCCTTCCGATGTGACGATGCATCGGGCCTGACAAATGTTACAACCGCGGACCACGGCCACCATCCAGGACCGCAACGGGTCAGATTCTAGTTCACGCCCGCATAACGATGGCGGCGCCTAACACTCACCGTCCATCAGCTGCGGGCGACTCCTGAGAGTCGCTCGCGCATCTTGGCCGTTATGACGCGCCTGCGGCGCGCACAAATCAATCGCTTCCGTTGAAAACGAACGCGCCCGCCAGTCTGCATGGACTTGTTAGGCGCCGCGCCGACAGATCCAACGCTGAAGCATCCGTGCGTACGCCGGTTACCGAACCGACAATCCCAACTGGAGGCCCCAGCGCTGGCCCCACGCGCTGCGCGGCCGATCGGTACCAACATACACCATCGTGCCGGTCAATCCCACGTCGGCAGCAAGTCGGTAGCTCGAAGGAATCGTGAAGCCACCCACCGCACTCGTGCTGAGCCCCGGACTCCCATCCTGAAACGGTCCTGCGATCAGACCCAACTGTACTCCGATGTAGGAAACGAGAGCGGTGCCGGGAAGCGTTGGTTGAATGAGAGGTCGGATATACACCTCAGTGAAGTTCCGGTGTACATAGGGAACGCAATTGTCTGAGAAGCAGAGAATCGATTGTCGGTGACGGCTCACACGGCCACCGAGCTCGAGGCGGATCAAATCACCCAGCTGGTGGCGGATAAACGCACCGCTCCCATAACCACCGGCAAACGTGGCAAACGGATCCCCGCCAAGCGCCACGTACTCACCACGGACTCCAACCGACCAGCCGGTTGTGCCAGCGCCCTGCCCGGGAGCAACGCGGTCGCCGCAATCCCGACAAAAAGAACGATTACAAAAGGAAAGATAGGTGCCGTTACGTCTCGCATGACTAGCTCCAAACGACCGGGATGAACCGGCGGGTCCGAAGACAAATACAGCTCGGATCACGGGGGCGCCCGAAAGTCGAACCGGCTATTTCATCGGTTCGTCCGCCGAGCACGCCTGTCCTTACTGATGATGCGTCCAG
>JAZDDD010000388.1:0-4791 GCA_036679545.1 Gemmatimonadota bacterium
GTCAGCTTCACTGAATCTGCATGACGTAGCGGTGTCGTTTCCGAGGGAGATGGCGCGCAAGGTATCTCAGGTGGCCTCCCTGCACAACGAATGTCCCGAGAGTCTTGATTGACTGGTATGACTTCAACGATAATTCTTGTTTCGCACCATTTAGCCTTGGGCCTCGAGAGGATACCGCGTGAGCGATCAAGAACCATCGATAGAACCGGCGAAGGCTGGCGACATAGAGGACATAGCGGAGGCCCTTCGGCGCTCAACTCTTCCTGTCGAGGGCATTGGAGAGCACCTTTCGGGTTTTCTCGTAGCCCGGAGTACTGTGGGAATTGTCGGTTGCGTGGCCGTGGAAGAGTATGGAAAGACTGGCATTCTTCGCTCACTCGCCGTGGCGCCTGGTTTCCGGGACAAGAATCTCGGCACCAGGTTGGCACACGCGATTCTCGATCATGCCCGGAAAGACGGCGTCAGAACGATGGTCCTCCTTACTGAGACGGCCGAAGGCTTCTTTGAGAAAAAATTGGGGTTTGTCGTCGTTGAACGTAGCGCGGTAGCGGCGGAGGCCCGCGAGTCGTGGCAGTTTACCGGTACCGTTTGTCAGTCCGCTACGTGTATGAAACTCGAACTCCGGTGATGTCTGTGTGGCTCAGGAAGGCAACACCGAGTTCAGCCGGAACTCCCCGGCGCCGTTTGGGTTACATCCCGCCACGATGACAATAAGAACCGCGAAAAACGCAGTTGTTGGCGTCCTTGTGTTGGCAGGGAACCTGGCCGTCGGCGGTCGGGCAGACGCTCAACAACGGATCGGTGAGGAGACAGTCGTCGAAGGGATTCTCATAGACACCTTGTCTGGTCGGCCCATCCCTTTCGCGATCATCCGGGTGGCGGGTACCGACAACACCACGCTGACCAACAGTCGTGGTCGCTTCACGATGACGGTGGCGCCGGGTCAACGGCAGCTCGAGTTTCGCAAGATCGGATACCGCATGGTTTCTGTTGCGGTTGAGGCCCGCGGCGCCAGGGTCCAACGAGACGTTTGGATGAGCCGGATTCCGTTAACGCTTGGCGATATCTCCGTAATCGCCGAGGCGGACAACCCAGCTCATCGGATCATCCGCAACGCCATCGCTCGTAAGAACGACGTGTTTTCTCGAATCCATGACTACCGATACGATGCGTACGTGAAGTTGTCGGTGCACGATATGGATGAGCCTGCGGACTCTGTGGAGTCGGTCCTCGTCATTACCGAGACACAGACATCCGCGTATTGGGAGCAGCCAGACAAATATCAAGAGACTATTGTGGCCCGACGGCAATCACGGAATTTGCCTGCGGACGACAACCTTGTATCCGTTGGCGAGATCGTGAACTTCAACAAAAACCGGATTGACATGACGAAGTACTCGGTGGTTTCGCCCACCGCGGATGACGCGCTATCTCACTACGATTACCAATTGGTCGACTCAATGATGACCGCTGGGCGGAAGATTTATCGTCTTGCCATCGAGCCTCGGACCGACGCCGAGCCGCTGTTCGTCGGTATGATCGACATTGCTGATTCTACGTTCGATGTGATCGAGATTGACGTTGGTGCCAACGAAGCCATTCGGTTCGATTTCTTCGAAAACTTACGCTACCAACAAACGTTGGCGCCGGTTGGCAACGACTATTGGCTCCCGAGCGAGATCCGGTTTACGGGTGAGATCCATTTTGGCGTGCCACTACCCGGTGTGCCACAGAACCTCTCGTTTCAACACGTGGCTGCGTTGACCAATTTCCGGTTCGACCAAGGAAACGCGCCGAAAACTTTGGGGGAGTACCTCATCATAGTTGACGAAGGAGCGGATGACACGGACGGGGCAAGTTGGGCGGAACGACGCCAGCTTCCCTTGACCGATCTCGAGCAACGGGCGTACGCCAGAATTGATTCCGTGGAAAACGCGCCTGCGTCCTTGAGCGATGTCTTGCTCGGCAGCACGCTGGGATTGGCGTTTCTCGCGTTCAAGCAGTATCGCATCGGTGGCTCCTATCGCTTGTCTGAATCTCGGCGATTGTGGTTTGGTGCCACCGCACGTGACGAGATTGTGTCCCGCCCAACCGTGGTGGGCAGCCGGACCAATACCACGAACAGGGCTCTGTTCAGCAAGTCGGACCCGCTCGACTACTATCGGCAGGAGGGCGTCTCTGTTTTCCTGAATGGTCGCGTTGCCAAGTTCACCACGATGCGTCTTCAATACAACGATTACCGTCAATATACGGCCGGTGTTGTCAGTGACTATTCCTTCTTTAATGGCCAAAAGGTGCTGCGCGACAATTTGCCGATTGTGGACGGTAGGCTGAGGTCAGTTGCGGCGTCGGTGTCATTTGATTCGCGCAAACTACTCAAGCGCAAAGGTCGCGACTTCCGACTCTTTACTCTACCGTTTACCGTCATCACGTTGGGTGCGGAGTTAGCATCTCCTGATCTCATCGCGAACGATTTCGATTTTCTCCGCTACTCGCTGCGGGTTCACCGCGA
The DNA here is from genome assembly GCA_036679545.1 of Gemmatimonadota bacterium. Taxonomy (GTDB): domain Bacteria; phylum Gemmatimonadota; class Gemmatimonadetes; order Gemmatimonadales; family GWC2-71-9; genus JAZDDC01. The sequence continues at coordinate 2,513 of JAZDDD010000388.1, forward strand.
ACAACGGACGTTGGGTTTGGGGCTGACATCATTCGATGCCTACGCTGGCGCGTCACGCGGGGATCTTCCTCCGCAGCGTTATTTTACCATCGATTTCGGTAACGAGGTGTTTTTCGAACAAGGCGGTTTCAACACAATGGCCGAAATGAACTTCGCCGGGAATCGCGCTGCGTATGTATTTCTGACACACGATTTCGATCAACAACTCTTTCGCCAAAGCCGTATTCCTCTGATCAGGCAACTCCCGTTTACGCTGAGCATACACGGCGGTGCGTTTTGGTCTAATTTTGTGAACCACAGAACCACACGCCAAATCCTGGTGATGCCGGTATCTTGACTGCCCCTTCGGCGTACACTGAATTGGGATTTGGGTTGGGCAATCTGACGCCCTGGTTTGCGCCGTTCAACTTTGCGATTTGGTTCACGTGGCAAGTGTCTTCGTATGACACGGATAGATTTGAGTTTTCGTTCGGAATTCCAGGGCTGTAAGCCCCACCTGATTTGCGAGACGACTGGAGCAGCGATGGGACGGAACATTTGTTTTGTGTTGAGCGCATTGGTATGCGTCTCTGTACCCTTACAGGCGCAAACCGGAACACAGGATTCGGTGCGCGCCGACACGGTCGTCTTGCGGCCTATCCAAGTTTCCGTAACAAGATCGCCAACGCCACTCAGTGCCGTGCCGTGGGCGGTGGGGTTTGTGTCAGGCAATAGCATAAGAGACGGACGACCCACACTTGGTCTTGACGAGGCACTTGTGGAGGTACCGGGTGTTGCAGTGTCGAATCGCTACAACCCCTCCCAAGATCAACGAATCTCCATTCGTGGGTTCGGAGCCCGCGCCCCGTTTGGTGTGCGGGGTGTGAAAATCCTCATTGATGGCATTCCGCAAACCCTGCCTGATGGTCAGGGTCAATTGTCCAACCTTGATCTGGAATCCGTGGGCAGCATCGAGGTCCTTCGCGGGTCCGCGTCTAGTCTATACGGCAATGCGTCCGGGGGTGTCATTGACATTCGCTCGGTCACGCCAAACACACGGTCTGCCGCAGCGTGGGGGAGTGCAACCGGCGGTGCGTACGGCGCGTTCAAATGGCGTGGTGGTGTGTCCACGCCGATTGCGAATGGATCATTTGCGGTAACAGGCGGTCGGACCATTGCGGATGGGTTTCGTGAACATTCGACCGCCAACCAGTGGCAGGTCGGTCTTCGTTTCGAGAAGAAGCTGGGCGCGGCATCGACGCTGTTGGTCAATGGGCAATTCTCTGACGCACCTCGGTTGGACAACCCCGGATCGTTGAACCAAGCTGAGCTAGACGAAGATCCATCGCAGGCCAATGCACGAAACGTGAGTGCCAACGCCGGCAAGACCGTTGCGCAACACCAGCTTGGCGTCACGTTCCGACAGGTCCTGTCCAATGGAGGACGAATTGAGTTGATGGGGTTCGGCTTGATGCGAGATTTGGACAACCCACTTTCGTTTGCCCGTATCACGATCGATCGCGTGGTGGTGGGGGCCCGCGCCGCGGTGACGTTACCAATGATCGTCGGTCGTTCGTTGCCGTACATAACGTTTGGATTCGACGTGCAGCGACAACGGGACGACCGGGTCAACGAAACCCCCGATCGAACATCCATCGTGCTCGACCAACTCGAGAACGTTACCGAAATCGGTCCATTTGCGCGTCTTCGTTGGCCGGTTACCGATGATGTTACACTGACACTCGGTGGCCGTTACGATCGAGTGACGTTCGACGCGGACGATCGGTTGCTGACGAATGGTGACGATTCGGGAAGCCGATCGTTGAACGCGGCGTCGGGCTCGATCGGTGCCGCTTACAGGTTTTCGCGCGGTGTGCAAGGCTATGTGAACGTCAGCTCATCTTTCGAGACACCAACCACCACAGAACTGACAAATCGTCCTACCGGTCTTGGCGGATTCAATCCGGATCTCGATCCGCAAACGGCTAAGACCTTTGAGGTTGGGCTTCGTGGCTTGGTTAGTCGGCGTCTCGCGTTCGATGCGGCCATATTCCATACCGACGTCACGGACGCGTTGATTCCATTCGAAGTCACGACGGATCCTGGACGCAGATTTTTTCGCAACGCAGGCTCTACCACCCATCGCGGAATCGAGATATCAGGCACGTTGCGTATTCAGGATAATATTCGAACACTGGTTGCATATACGCTCGGCGACTACACCTTTGGCGAGTTCCGAACGGCCGATGAGACGTTTGACGGCAACAGTCTACCGGGCGTGCCGAAGCATCGGCTGCATC
>JAZDDD010000389.1:0-2217 GCA_036679545.1 Gemmatimonadota bacterium
AGTACAGAACAAAGAAGCCGGCATTCGACAACACGTGAAACGTGGGAAAGAACGTATTCCCATACGCGCCGTGCGGTCCGCCATGAATTTTCAACACCATCGGGTACTTTTCACCGGGCCTAAAACCCACCGGCTTGACAATCCAGCCTTCGATTTCCGTGCCGTCCTCGACCGTCCATGTCAAACGTTCCGGTGGTTGCAGCGCGAGTTCGGATAGCAGCACGTCATTGAACGACGTCACTCTCTGCTCGTTGTTGCCATCACCACGAGCGACAAAAACCTCGCCCGGAGAATCTGCGTCGGTGCTCGTATACGCTAGCACTCGTCCGTCATTAGAAGACGAGACGGACCCAACCCGCCGGTCACCGGTTGTGATCTCCACAATTTCTGTTGAGCGGAGATCCATCTGCAGGAGTTGCACGTTTCCTCCGATTGCTTGGCTGGGCACGGAACGTTCCGTCACGTGCGACATCAACGACTATGATATCCGTTTCCGCACCACGTTCCGGCGTTGACGTGAAGGCCAAGCGGGTACCGTTTGGTGAGAATGACGGTCCGGATTCCGAACCTGGGTTTTCGGTGAGCGCGCGAACTTCGCCACCGTTCACCGAGACGGTGTAAATCTGCCCCCAGTTTTCTTGATTCAATTCAAGGTCTTCGCGCTCGTTACCGGTAAACAACAACATCGAACCATCCGGGCTCCATGTAGGTTGACCCACGTTGAAAGGCGCCTCCGTAACTTGACGCGGTTCGCCCCCGTCAGCCGACACGATAAATAGCTGGCTCTTTTCGTTGATGGAGTAGTGGGGGCGGAATACCAACGTGCCGTCGCGCTTGTAACGCATTGACGTCACGACACGCCCGTCGAAACGTTCGGCGTTCAAAGTGTTCGTAACGGCGTCCGGTGCAATCCACCCTTCGCGCTTGGATTCCTCGGTGTCGTCCGTTTCTTCTGGCGACTTCGTGAATGCAATCCAACGTCCGTCAGGCGACCAAACGGGCGCAGCATCGACACCGTCAATATGGAAGGCCTCGCCACCCGGTGCCGTGACTCTGACAAACCACACGGCGTTTTCCTCATCGCCGCGGCGAGACGAAAAACTCAGCATCCCACCGTCCGGCGACCACCGTGGTCTCGAGGATTCTCGCGTAGGGTCGGTAAACCGGAAAGGCTCGCCGTCCGGCTGACCGTTCACAAGCCGCTGCATCCACACCTCGCGGTGCCGCTTATTTTCTTCCACATTGATCGTGGTTACCGTGAACGCGACAAAGTCGCCCCCGGGCGAGACCTGAACCTCGCTCGGCGTTACCAATCGATAGTAGTCTTCTGGTTCGAAGCCTCTCTCTTGGGCCTGAAGCATGTTCGGCGCGACGAGAAGTGCTGTGGTAAAAAGTAGAAGCGAACGAAACATTTCGAATTCTCCGGGGAATTTTGGCAGACATCTAAACTAGCAACAGGATCTACGGCGAGCTACCGCGGGCGGGATTGTTACGGCCACGAAACCCACGAACCTCTCACGCTGGCGCCGCGCCCTAAAATACGCTACTGCTGTTTCTGTGGGTTCCGTGGCCTTTTTTGTGGGTTTCGTGGATTTCGTGGCATCAATCAGGAGGCAACTCCGAAAACTTCGTCTCCAAATCAACACCTGCACGGCGCAACTTGGACCAATGGAAAACAAAAATCCCACTCGCGACTGCCATGACCCCAACCCATAATACGGTTGAGTGGAAGTACCACGCAGGTACGTCGGAGACGATGTCCTTAGCAATATGGCTGACAAGAAAAACCAGAAGGATCACGCTGCCGGTTATCCCAACGAACAGTTGACTCGTACGGTTCGTCAAGAATTGAGCGCCTGCTGCTATGGTTGGATTCCGCATTGGCAAGGCCAACATTGAAATACACATCAAAAGGAAATTCACAAGTAATGCAGTAGCAAGTATATCCACGCCGAGGAAGAAATCTCCTGCGAGGTGACTGCCAAAGATGGTGGCGGAGGCCATTGCTCCGCTGGCGACAAGCGCGATATGTGGTGTGTGCCAACGTTCGTTGACCGCAGCAATGCTTTGCGGAAAAATCTTATCCTCGGCCCACGCGAACATCAAACGGGATGTCGCCAACAACATCGCTGGCAAATCATTGATCAGTGCTATTGCGGCGCCAATCACAATCGCAATCGTCCAACCGGGGCTCATGACGTAACCGAGTAAGCCGGG
>JAZDDD010000039.1:0-2740 GCA_036679545.1 Gemmatimonadota bacterium
GCGGGTTGTGCGGTTCTCGCATAGACGTACGACCCGTAGGTTCTCTCGGCCGCCCCGACCGTGTCGATGCTGATGAAGTCCAGCGGATCCACGGTTACTGACCATCGTATTTCGATGTCCGCTCCGACGACCGCGCTCGTGGGCGCCGAGAGCGTGACATTTTGCCCCGAAACCGGCGTGGTAGAAACACTGAGAGCTAACCCAATAAACAAGCTTGCGATGATTCGAGGCTTTGCTGCGCGAACGGACATTCATAACTCCAAGTCTGGAAGGCGTGCAGACAGGCTCTCCACGCGAACAGTGTAGTCGCGAAAGATACCCCCTTTTTTAATTTTTTCAGTGACCGGTTCAGACGGTACCGGCATCGGCTGATGACCAACGTGGGTGGTCCCCGCGACGTTGCTGCCGTGGTGGCATCGTTGGCCCACAGAATCGCGAGAGATGTCCGTGGCACATCTTTCAAGAATTGCTCACCACCAGAGATGCGGCTGGACAACAATGATCACACTGATTAAGATCACAATGTGATCTTAATGTGAGGTTGTATGGGGACGAGCCGCGTCGGTGAGTTTGAGTTGTTGGTGTTACTTGCGGCGCTACGGCTCGGGCCGGCTGAGGCGTACGCCGTTCCAATTGTTGAGGATATTGAGGTGCGAACCGGGCGTTCGGTGCGCCGGGCAAATGTGTACACGACTCTACAACGTCTCGAGAACAAGGGCCTGATATCAACGTGGATGGGGGAACCGCGCGCCGAACGGGGAGGAAAGGCGCGGCGGTTAGTAACGGTGAACCCGCCTGGCGTGGATGCGGTGAAAGAAGCCGCTGCTGAAATCAGGGCTATGTGGGGCGGGCTAGAAACAATCATCGGAGACATTGCGTGACGACACCCAGTTGGGCTCGCGCGCTGATACGGAGCCTCGCTCCTCCGCATCAGGTAGACGGGATGATCGGAGACCTGGAAGAAGTCCACCGGAAGAGGATCGAAAAACGGGGGCGCGGTATTGCGATCATGTTGACCGCAATCGAGGCGCTGACAATCGCTTTCACTCTTCTGATGAATCGCACGCGCGAAATATTGTCGGGCGGTTTTGTGACAGGATCGGAAGCCAGGCTCGCGCTGCGTTTGATTATCCGCAACCCGATCATGTCTTTCGCGTCTGTCGTTGCGCTCGGTGTTGGCATCGGCTTGGCAACGACAGGGTTCACGCTCATTTTGGCGATCCTCAATCCGAAGCTTCCGGTTGAAGGTGGGGATCGATTCGTTGACATTCAGATACTTGACGAAGAAACAGGTCAGCCGCGCTTCTTGGAAGCCGGACTCTACAGGCTGTGGACAGACGCGGCCTCCACGGTTGAGCATCTTGGGGCTTCGCGGATCCGTGTGCTGAACGTTCTGCATGATAACGGCGAGATCGAGCCAACCCGCACGATGGACGTAACGCCTGCAACGTTCCGCTTTCTTCCGTTTGTCCCTCTTGTTGGGCGAACGCTACAGCCAGTTGATGCGGAGCGTGGAGTGGAACCCGTTGCATTGATCCGCGAAACTCTGTGGGAGCGACGGTTTGGACGAGATGCGGGCGTTGTGGGAACACGAGTGAACATCGGCGGTGTTGATCGCACAATCGTCGGTGTGTTGCCTGCGGAAGCGGTGTATCCGGCTTTTGCCGACATCTGGATACCAATGCCTCTTAATGCGCTCGATCAGCCAGCACCAGGTACTGACTTTTCACTTTTTGGTGTGCTGCCCGAGGACGGCCAACCGACGACGGTTCAAGCTCAACTAACTTCTCTTGGTATTGACTGGGCGGTCGATCGGCCTGGCACCAAACCCGTGGTCTCGCACGTACGGGCAGTTGGCGACACGGACGGGGCCGAACGTCCTGGGATAATCGTCGTTGTTGTTTTGATTGGTGTTTTGGTAGTTGTCGCGGGCAATGTTGCGAATCTAATCGTCGCACGAACGGCGGCGCGCCGATCTGAGTTAGCGGTGCGGACTGCGTTGGGTGCAAGCCGCGCGCGGCTCGTCGCCCAGTTGTCATTGGAAGTCTTGTTCATGGGTATTATTGCCGGGGGTGCTGGACTTTGGGCTTCGCAATCATTGCTGTCCGCAGTGGTTCAAAGTGAAGCCGAAGACATTCCCCCTTGGTTGGATTTGGGTCTCGATTTTCGCACAGCCGTCTTTGTCATCCTCATAACCCTCGGTGCGACGGTCGTAGCAGGCGTGCTTCCGGCGATGCGAGCTACCAAAGCCGATGTTGGGCAATTGCTCCGAGATGGTCGTGGTACCGCCGGTCCCATGTTTAGATGGTTTGATCACACCATGATCGTGGCGCAGATTGCGCTCTCTATAGGAATACTCGGAACCGCATTGATGATTCACCAGGGGTGGATGGGCGGATACGCGGCGCGTGACCTGGAGATTCCGTCGGAAGAGATCTTGTCGGTGAGTCTGAGTTTTTCTGCGGATCTTCCGTCTGACGTGGCCGCGGATTCGCTCACAACAGTGCTACGAGTTGTAGAATCTGCGGTTGATCGCATCCCGGGTGTCGTTTCATCTTCTGCAACTCGGCATGTTCCTGGCTCCGACGCTCCGATGGTTCCGCTTATCGTCGAGGGTAACATGAACGAGGCCGTACCCCCGGTCCAGCGCCTCCCGACAGCTCGTGTTGGTCCTGGGTTCTTTGAGATCCTGGACGCGCGGCCCCTCGCCGGACGACTACTTCGCCGTGGCGATTACGCC
>JAZDDD010000390.1:0-2337 GCA_036679545.1 Gemmatimonadota bacterium
CCCAACACTTTTCGGATGCGTTTGATTCCCGCCCGAAGATCGCGCCACGACTTCACACATGTCATTCGTAGATACCCTTCTCCCTGCGTGCCGAACGCCGAACCCGGTACTACGCCAACGTGTTGTTCAGTGAGAAGCTTGTTCGCAATGTCTTTTGATGTAGCGCCGGTACGTTGAATATCGATCCACGCGTAAAAACCCGCGGCTGGCATTTCGCATGACGCACACGCCATCGAATCCAGTTCGCTGACGGCAAACTGAACTCTGTTTTCCCAATCGGTCCACAGCTCACGAACCTCTTTCGGGATTTTTTTTGACAGGGCGACAGTCGCGCCCGCTTGTGCAAACGAGCTGGAACTCGAAACGAGGTGTTGCTGTACCCGCACCATTGCTTTGATCAATGGTTCTGGACCGTGATTGAACCCGATGCGCCAGCCACCCATTGAAAAGGATTTGTTCAAACTCATCAGCGTGACGGTGCGGTCTTCCATCCCTGGCCAGGTCGTAAGACTGCGGTGTGATTGCTTGTTCCACACCAAGCTCTCGTACGTTTCATCGACGATGACAAGGAGATCGTGTTGTTGCGCGACTTCTGCGAGGACGTCGAAGTCTCTGTCGGTGTAGACTCGACCCGTGGGATTGTGTGGAGAACTGATCACGATTGCGCGGGTGTGACGTGTAACCGCTGCGTCCAAGCTCTCACGAGTCCATCGGAAGCCTCTCTCGCGCAGCAAGGGAACGCGGATGGGTTGTCCACCGGCGAATCGGATAGCTGGATCGTAGCTGAGATAACACGGGTCCTCAATGATCACTTCGTCACCGTGGTTCACGGCTGCGATCAGGGCCAGCAGGAGCCCCTGTTTCCCGCCGAGGGTGGCGACGATGGAGCGGTCCGGGTCCGCCACGACTCCGTTTTGCCGGGCCAGTTTTTGGGCGCACGCGTTGCGGAACTCTGGCGATCCCTGGGTCATTGTCTGATGTGTGCCACCTGAGATCAAAGCTGCTGCGGCTGCCTCACATATGTAGTGTGGCGTTGACTCTGCAGGACGGCCGGCGGACAAGTCTATGATGTCCGTGCCGTCACGTTGCATCGTTGTAGCAAGCTCAGCTATGCGTACATTTGCAGGGGTTGAGACCCTCACAGCACGGCGAGAAAGCGTTGCGAGCATTGATTCCCCAAGATTTCGTTGCGGGTTCACTACGGCTATCGAGGGTGAGGCATCGCAATAAGTGAGCCCGGGACATGTCCTGACTTCATGCGGTCAGGTGGCGAAATCCTGTGGGATTCCCGCTCCAATTTGCGGCTCAGCCGCTCAAAAGAAGGCCGATTGGAACCCCGCGTGAGACGCATATTGAAACAAAGAAACACCGGTGGTTTATAGCGTCCGGGCTGACTCTCGACCGGTCAAACGGTCGGGCTGAACGGTTTGCCCTACAACGGTGCTCTGATGATCTTTGAACCACCTCGTCGTGGGCGCTGGGAGCACTCGGTCTTACCGCCAGGTTTAATTCAGATGGCGGCGCAAAGGAGATGATATGCAGAAGGCAATAAAGGGTTTCGCTGTGGTCGCAATGCTCGCCGTACCGGGTGCGGGTGCCGCCCAATCTTTGGGTGAAGTTTGCGAAGCCGTCACGACTTTCGGAACGGGCCAGTGGGTCGAGTACGGTATCTCGGGGCAAACCATGGGGATGACATCCATGCGGTATGGCAATATTGGAACTGAAGAACGTGACGGTCAGACGCACACTCGTTATGAACTGAAACTGTCAGGCGCACAGAGTATGACTGGCCAAATACTGATCGCGGGGAACGGCGGTCCGTGGGATCAGGAAAATGTCGTTGAGATGGTCCTCCAGATGCCGGGCCAACCGGCCATGACATTGAGTGGTGACATGCTGGCTATGGCGCGACAGAGTAATCCAACCCCCGACATCGTTGAGCAATGCGTGGGTGCTGAAATACTCGGCCACGAGTCTATCACGGTTCCTGCCGGTTCGTGGGATGCGGTGCATCTGCGGACACCAGACGGGACTGAGGTCTGGGCATCGCTTGACGTGCCTCTAGGGGTCATCAAAGTGATTCCATCGACGGGTCCGACGATGGAGTTGAAAGCCCACGGATCGGGTTCTTGATTCGCCATTCCTAGGACCTGTCGTTTGCTTCGAAAACGCGCCGTGTTGTTGGCGCGTTTTCAATGTGCTTAACAGATTGTCCAAGTCGATGTCATTCACGGAAGCGATGTCGTCGACCGAGAATAGCTGGCAGGGTTGCGCGGCGGCGCGCCCGCAATGAATTTATTGGCCCACGCCTCGCTAGCTCAACTGGCTAGAGCAACT
>JAZDDD010000391.1:0-2483 GCA_036679545.1 Gemmatimonadota bacterium
ACTCGGTTTCGGTCTTTCCGCGTTTCTAGATGGCTGTGACGACGTCGAATGCCAGGAACAAGTCAAACACCTCCTCGACGAAGAAGAGAACCGGTTGGCATCTCAAGGATACTCACCCGTGTCGGGAGGCCATTGGGAGGACAAACGGTTAGGAGATGACGAATCTGCCACACAGGCGATTTCGCTAGTTGCAACGACATCGTACGCGCTACTGGCGGCTTGTGATAACGGCTGCAGTGACATACGTCTCATCATCACGGGTGAGGACGGGCTCCAGATGGCGCCTCCCGAAACCGGTTCGTCAATCGCTGTTCCCGGATTGACCGCGGACCGGGATAATCGAATTGAAGTGGAGGTACAAATGAATGCATGCTCGTCCCAAGCATGCGCATACGGGCTGAGACTTCTCAGTCGCGCTGCGTCCGACTCAACCAATCGAGACTGAATTACGGCACAACCGTTTTCACGAGCGAGTTAAAATGCACGAACACTTGAACAGAAACGTCTTTCTCGTAAAAGAACACGTCGGTGCATTCAAGGCTGCCAACAACTTCGATATTTACGACCCACATACCGGAGAAGTGATCCTCCATTGCCGCGAGCCAAATTTGGGAGCCTTCACCAAACTCCTGCGGTTCTCGGATTACAAACGGTTTACACCATTTGACGTGCATGTAACAACCGTCGAGGGAGATCTGGTACTAAGAGCTAGCCGCGGGTCCGCGTTTCTCCGGTCGAACGTTTCCGTGTACGACGAGCAGGATCAACTGCTTGGTACCTTCAAACAACGTCTTCTGTCGATCGGTGGTGCGTTTGAAGTGCTCGACGAGCATGGGACGGCCCTTTGCCAGCTGATCGGAAAATGGACCGGTTGGGATTTTCGCTTCGTCGCCGGTGAACGGGAGCTGGCACACGTGGCCAAGAAATGGGCTGGTGTCGGTAAGGAAATGTTCACCAGCGCGGACAATTACATCCTGGAAATCGCCGACGTCGTACCGCCAAACAGCCCATTGCGGCAACTCATACTCTCCGCTGTCCTCTGCATTGACATGGTGTTGAAGGAGTAACCAAAACGTACGGTACGCACTCCGACCGCCGGGTCGTTTTATCTGAAACGACTGAGGGGTCTGATGCTATTCGCGACGAGCAAACAAGCACGCCATCCAAACGTCGGCGTCGTCCCGATCATAATACACATCATGTTGATTGCCCTTTTCGGCGGGTGTGGAGAGTCCGGACCGACACTCCCCGAATTCGGTGAAGAACGAACCTTTTCCGATCATCGGGAGATTGATGTGCGGTTCGAGAGCGGCGATGCCGTACTGGCAGGCACCGTCCACCTGCCATTGACCGGGGGCCCCCATCCCGCTGTGGCGGTTAACCCTGGTAGCAGTTGGACCGTCCGAGCAACCTGGTCTGACGTACAACCTTTCGTTTCACAAATCGGGACCGGCGTGCTCACCTACGATAAGAGAAGGAACGGTCAGTCCACCGGTACGTGTTGCTCGTCAGATCCGAACGAGTTGTTCTCCATGCTTGCCGATGATGTCGTCGCTGCAGCCCAGGCGTTGCGAGCGGTCGGCGATATCGACCCGTCGCGAATTGGCGTCATCGGCAGTAGTCAGGGTGGATGGATCGTTCCGATTTCAGCGAACCGAGCGCCCGAGGTCATTTCCTTCAGCGTCGTCACCGTGGGTGGAGCCGTGAGCACCGGACAAGAGAACCTTTACGATCCTCTTACCGGGTACGACATTTGTCAGCCTACGGGTTCGACGATAAACGAAATCATCGACCAACTCAAAGCGGCCGGCCCGTCAGGGTTTGACCCCCGAGCGTCGCTCGAAGCGTTGGCGCAACCAGCGATTTGGATTTTTGGGGAGAACGATTTGAGCCACCCAACGGCGCTGGCCGTTGAAATACTCGAAGAGATCCGCGGCGTGTTCCAAAAAGACTGGACGATCGTCGTGTTGCCAAACGCCAACCACGATCTCATCGAGAACGGAACCATTTGCCAAACAGAAGGTCCACTTGCTGACGTATTCACACCACTGCGGGATTGGTTCGCTAAAGAATTCCCCTAGAAACAGTGAAGTCCCCGACCGGAACTCGGACCATGTCAAAGTTGACTTGGGTCCCCGGAATCGTGTGTGTAAACCGTCAGAGTTGTTCCTGACCGACACTGATGGCTAGGCCAACACCGCAAACCAGCAAGACAACTAGAACACGGTGTCGCATTTTCTTGGACGAGCGCATTTCCTCAGCAACATCAGGTTTGTGGTTTGCTGTGCCTCCGTGAAAGGTAGCTATCAGGCCCAACCCTACCAGTTCCGGCCCCCGCTACCCGCTACCCGCTACCCGCTACCCGCTACCCGCGCTGGGAAAGTCGGTAAGGGCCGATCCGTCAATGCCTCAAAGCGGGCAGCAGTCACCGGGTGGCACGGCTTTCACATCGAAACCCTTGATGCGAATGACCGTATCGTGGG
>JAZDDD010000392.1:0-2509 GCA_036679545.1 Gemmatimonadota bacterium
AGCCATTTCCGGTAATGGTAACTTCGGTACTGACGGCGCCACTCGATGGGGTGAAGGAACTAATACTTGGTGAAGTGAAAATAGAGAAGTCACTAGCACTACCGGCGGAACCTCCCGAGCCACTGATGTTGATCTTTCCCGTTGAGGCGTTGCCGGGCACGACTGCACGAAGCTGGTTGTCCGAGTCCACTGTAACACTTGAGGCGTTTGCGCCGTCGAAGGTCACATTTGAGATCCCGGATAGATTGATACCGGTGATGGTTACCTCGGTACCAACCGGCCCGCTGGTCGGCGTGAAGCTCAACAAAGCCGGGTTGGTAGAAGATGGTAGCGCCAATTGAATGAATAGCACGGGCGCCACGGTCCCTTCTTTGGAACTGAAGTGGACGGCGTCCGAAGATTGGTTACGAATGGCAAAACTGTGGGGACCGTTTCCGGTTATCGCCGAGGTCACATCGTACTCAGCCACTTCATCGAGCGCGAGAGCCCCTTCGGAGAAAATCGGATCAGAAAACGCGTCCGGCGCGTTGGAGAAAGTAATTCCGGATTCGTTCCAGGGCGTCGAGGTTGATAGGTAGTTGTTCAATACCGGCACAATGCCACCACCGTCGTTGCCGCCATCAATTGTGATTAGACGGACTTTCGCGTCTACAACCTGTCCGACTACGCCTGATACGTTGAATTTCAAATAGGTTAGGGTAATTGCCGTCCCTGTAAGCCTCTGGCGCAAGTTGATTTGACTACCGAAATTATTGCCGGCCTGGCTAGACAATACATACGCATCATCGGAAACCGTAAAGCTCAACGAACTCGGGTGCACGGTCAGGCTAACCGTAGCCACATTCGACGTCGCGCCCTGTGTATCTGAGATACGGTAGGTAAAACTATCGGGGCCCAGAAAGCTAGAGTTCGGTGTGTAGGTAATTACGCCGGTCACGGGATTCACGGAAGTCGTCCCGTTATTTGGTGCGCTTACAACAGTGACCGTTGAAAAATCCAGATTGAAATCCACGTCTATATCGTTCGATGTTACCGCAATAGGCGCCGAAGTGTTTTCGAAAGAGAACGCGTTGTCGTCAACGGCCACGGGCGAGTCGTTGACCGGAGCAACCGTTACCGATACCGTTGCCGCATTAGTTGTCAAACCCTCGGTATTGTTTACTGTGTAAGTAAACGTGTCCACGCCCGAAAAATCCGGATTCGGACTATAGGTAATTGCGCCGCCGGTCGGATCAACGGTTATGGTCCCGTTGGCCGGGACAGAGATAACTACCACAGTGCCAACGTCAATAGTACCATCAACATCGCTGTCGTTCGTCAACACCTGGATAATCACCGGTGTCTCTTCGTTGGTTGTGACGTTATCAGGGAGGGCAACCGGGGGATCGTTGATCGGATTTACGGTCACCCGAACTGTCGCCTCATTCGAAGTGCCGCCATTGTTGTCTGAGATTCGATACGTAAACGTATCAGTGCCAAAGAAATCGGGGTTCGGTGTAAAAGTAATCGTGCCCACGGAGACATCTATCTGGGTTGTGGCATTATCCGCTACATCGACCACGGTAAGCGTGGTGAGCACTAAAGTCCCATCTATATCGATATCGTTAGCCAGAACACTGATGGTCACGGGTAGGTCTTCGGAGGTATCCGTGGTATCGTTAACAGCGACCGGCGCATCATTGACGCTTTCCACCGTAACCGTTACGGTAGCCGGGTTCGAGACACCGCCGTCATCGTCCGCAATCGTATATTGGAGAGAATCCACGCCGGTGAAATCTGCAATGGGAGTGTAAGTAACTGCGCCCGTGACGCTATCCACGGAAGCAGAACCATTCCCAGCCGCGGTCGTAATGGCAACCGAACCAGCTTGTACGGACCCATCGACATCAGTATCGTTGGCCACAACATCGATCACGATCTCACCGTCTTCGCTTGTGGTGACGGACTCATCGGCGGCGACCGGCAAATCATTGACGTCCGTCACGGAGATGGTCACTGAGGCCACATTAGATGTGCCGTTGTCGTCGTCAGCCACTGTGTACGTGAGGCTGTCGGCGCCAAAGAAATTTAGATTCGGTGTATAAAGGATCGAGCCGTCGACCTCAACCGTTGCGCTGCCGTTAGTGGGGCCATTGACCACGGCTACCGTTAGCGGCTGCAGCGTGCCATCGAGGTCTGAGTCATTCGCAAGCACCTGGACAACCACAGCCGTGTCCTCCGGAGTCGTGACAGCATCATCCACCGCGACGGGAAAGTCGTTATCATCAGAAATCGTAACCGCAACCGTCGCCACATTAGAGACGCCGCCATCGTCATCCGTCACGGTGTAAGTAAACGTGTCACTGCCAAAGAAATTACTGTTCGGTGTATAGGTTACCGCACCACTGGTAGTATCGATCGTCGTAACGCCATTCGTGACGCCACTTACAATCGTCACACTCGCGGGTTGCAAAGTACCGTCGACATCCGAATCGTTCGACAGCAAAGCGATCACGACTGGTGCGTCTTC
>JAZDDD010000393.1:0-7683 GCA_036679545.1 Gemmatimonadota bacterium
ACCCGGATCGACGGCTTTATCGACTACGACGTCGACGAATTCGTCTTTCAGGATCTCTTCGTCGCCCGTGAGATAGTAGACCGCTTCGAATTTTCCTCGCTCGATCTCTTTGCGCGCGGAGAGGATAGAATCGCCTGCCATATTGGGCGGAAGTTATCGAAGTGCCCGAGGCGATGAAAGCCTATCGAATCGCGGGTACGACCGAAAACCCGGAATCTTCGCTGATCGAGAAGACGACCCGTGGAGCGGCATTGCGTGTGCTTCCTACCTGCTGGTTAAACGCCGGTAGTTGAAATTCTGGGCCGGCAAGGCGGGGTGTGGTGCTACTGGGTATGTCGTTGGCGGTATTGGAAACGATCCTGGTTGGCGCAGCGCCCGACGGATCTTCCCGTTTTTTCGCAAACCCGGCCAAGATCACTGTCACTACCAACAGACTTGCGGCCACACTGGCGGGCCATCCGAATACCGGTTGTTGGTCGAGTTGCTGCCGTTTGGCCAATGCCATGCGCACGCGGAGATTGACGCGGAAACGATGGGACGGCTCAACCGGCTCCAATTCGCGCAAAACCTGTGTTCCGACCGTCAGGGCCTCCATCTGCTTGGAGCACGACCGACAGCGCGCCTGGTGTTGTTGCATGCGGCGGGCCATTGACGGGTCAGTAATGACACCGTCTCTGAAACCGGAATGAAGGGCGAGAAAGTCTTTGCAACGCATTGGGGCTTGGCAACTTCGCTCGGGTAGGGCTTTTCTACAACCCGTAAACACGAAGGTTCCACCGCAGCCTCTTCGCCGCGATGGAACCTCGATTCGGTCGTTTTGGGGTGTGTCCGTCAGTCGAGCATCGGAGCGATCACCTGGGCAAACCGATTCCGGGCCCGATTCAGGCGGCTCTTCACCGTCCCCAAGTTGCAGTTGGTGACCACCGATATCTCCTCATACGTCTTGCCCTCCAACTCGCGGAGTACGAAGACGATTCTGTGATGCTCTGGGAGCTTGCTCACGGCCCACTCGACCATCTCACGCAGGTGACGCTTGCGGAAAAGATCGTCCGGACGGTGTCGATGATCCTCGAACTGCAGGGGGCGATGATCGCCTTCCCAATTCTTTTTTATTGTCTGGAACAGTACGAGCGGATTCCGACTCCGATTCCTCAGTTCATTCTTGGCCAGGTTCGACGCAATCGTATAAATCCATGTCGAGAACTTCTTGCTCTGGTCAAATCGTTGAAGGTGTCTGTGAACACGAATGAACACTTCCTGAATCAGGTCTTCGCCGCGTTCTCGGTCACCTATGGTGCGGTATACAAAGTTCAGTAGCCTGCGCTGGTAGCGATCGACGAGTTCCTCAAAAGCGCGCTCGTCCCCGGCCAGGTGCGCGGCCACGACTTCGGAATCTCCGAGATCGGTGTATCGACCTGCAGCGGTCTTAACCTGAAGATCTTTTTTCTGTGCGGTCGTAGCGACAGCGGTCATATTTGACTCCTCGGTGCTCCTGCTACACCCGGTACCTGCGGGCGTACCAATGTGTCCCTCCCCGCTGCCTTATGGGCAGGAACTATACCGACGGCTTGACGTGCTTTAACTCTTTATTAATAAACGACTTGAGGAATTTTGACCAAAAGGCGAAACGTCCTCGTTTTGGGAACGGCCGTCCCCAAAATGGGACGCAAACTACGGTTGGATTACGAATCGAGACACGTACAAAAGAGCCGAAATAGACTTGCCGTCCTGGATTTCGCCTTCTTTGATCATTACAAGGACCCGCGACAACCGCGTGGGGACGATTTCGATGGATTCGTCCGGTTGGTGGCTGGGCCTGCCAAGTTCGATGTCGGTTGCGACGAACAGGTGAATTCGTTCGTCCGTGAACCCCGGGGTGGTGAGGATCGTGGTGAGCAACTGGAGATTGGAGGTTGTTCCGCCGGTTTCTTCTTGGAGTTCGCGGTGAGCACATTCTTCGGGTGACTCGCCGGGTTCCAGTACGCCAGCCGGGATCTCCCATATCTCTCCGCCCGCGGCGTAGCGGTACTGTTTTATTAAGAGGATGGTCGGGTCTGGCGCATCCGTTGGCGAAAGCACGGGAACCACGGCCGCGGCGCCTGGGTGGCGGATGATTTCCAGATCCAACACGGGCCCGCCGGGGTTGGTGATGCGCTCCCTATCGACATTGAGAATTTTGCCGCTGTAAACTCTCTTACTCGAGATTAGGTCGCGCATCCCCCCTCGCATTAAAACGTGGCGGTCATGCCGCCAAGAATCCGGCGGCCGATGATAGATCCCCCATAAAGTTGGAAGCGTTGCTGATCGAGTAGGTTGGAGGCAACCACGTAAATTCGTAAATAGTTGTTGACGCGAAATCCGACGTTCGCGTCTATGAACTGGTTCGATGGGACTCGTCCCGTGAAAACGCCAGCCGCCCAGTCGAACGAATCGTTGATGCGCACGCTTGCACCGGCGTCGAATCCTTGCTGGCCGGTATATGTCAGACTTCCGCTGCCTTTGTGTTTTGGTGTGTTGGGAATGAGATCTTGTCCGGCTGCCGTAAACCCACCGTCTTTAACATCGAAATCAAAGTACGTGTACGACGCGTCGACTTTGAGTTCCGGCGTGATTCCGTAACCGATTCCAAACTCGACACCCATTTCGTCTACTTTGCCGGCGTTAGCGTAGGAGACAACAATGGCCGGGGCCCCACCGACTGTCGTGAGAGCCGGTCCGGTAGCTCCCTGCACACCGGCCAGCGCCATTTCATAACCGGCGAGGAGCTGGGCGGCCCCCACCCGCAGTGGATGATTAGCCGGTAAACCCGCTCCGGCGAGAATGGCGTCGATTTGGGCTAGGTCTGCGGGGACCGTCGTGGAGAGGTCAAACGGAGCGAACGCCGGGTTGACCCCCGGAAGCAGGTCGGTTACGAAATTACTCAACTTGTTCAAGTACACGTCAACGCTGATATACGCGCGGTTGTCGATCGTACCTTTGTACCCGATCTCGAACCCCGTGACCTTTTCTACTTCGAGCGCCGGGTTCCCCTGTGCGAGGATTAGGGTTTGGGGCAAGAAATTCCACGGGAGATCCGCGTTGAGATTGAGCGCACTCATGGCTCCCGCCAGTGCTGGGCCCACCACGAGAGGGTCGGTGATCTGGGCGTAGTAACCGGACAGCGGTGCCTCTACCGCCACCTCGGCGCCGGCGAGCGCTGCGGTTGGAAGGCCGGCTGGTACGTTGAGGAAGAATTCCGAATAGTTTGGTGTTTGGAACGCATGGTTCACCGTAGCGCGCAACGAATGGTTTTCGTTTGGTGAGAAAACGATGGCGCCCTTCGGTGAAAACTGGGTGTCGAAAAGCGTACCATTGTCTACGCGTGCAGCAGCAAGGAATCTGATTTGGGGCGTGGGGCGATACTCCAACTGTGCGAACCCGGAAAAGTAGTTGTCGCTGCGATCGTCGTTGAGCAAGCTCATCAACGTGCCATCTGACGCGCCGGCAACCAAACGTAAGCGATCGTTGTCAAACGATTCGTTAAACTGTCCTTCGGCATGAAGGATCGAGGAAGATTCCTTAAGTCCTATTCCTGAACTCAACGAGACCTGGTCTTCCAGCGATTTACGTCCGCTGTACCAAGCCATGACGTTGACGTTGTCGTTGCCCCATGCGAGTCGTGCCCAAGGTTTCACGGCCTCCGGTACCTGTACCCGACCGATTCCGGTGACGAACACTCCGTTTTCGACCCGGGCGGCGCCGCCCTCAGCGGTAAACATCGATCCGTCATCGGCATAAAAGTCAAAGCGCGCTGAACCGTAGATGTTTTGTAGTTCGTCGGGACTACCGCTCACCAATCCCGTTGTGGGGTCCGACGTTTGACCTGACAGTGGCACGCGCTCAATGAAGAGACAATTCGAGAGGCCCGTGCATGACGGAACCGCCGCAGTAGTGCCTGCTACCAAGGGAACGTCGGCGGCGTCATTGTATTCCCCGATGACATCGCTGCCGTTAAACGCTGTGCGGGAACGCGAGAACGAATCACTCCGGTAGTAACCGCCATTAAACCGAAAGCCGAAACGACCGTCGTTTGTGACACCGGCATGTCGTAGGTCTCCGCGTACCGTGGAGAGTTCGCCACCTCCTAAGCTGAGTTTCGTCCCGACGACGTCGCGCGCCGGCGGAGTTGTGATGTTGAGCACACCGGTAAAGGCGTTCGCTCCGTAGAGCGCCGATCCCGGACCACGCACCATTTCGACCTGCGCGAAGTCCTCCATCGGCATAGAAAGACTGTTCCATTCTTGGGACCCGAGGAAGGCAATTGCGAGATCGCGGCCATCTTGTAAGACGAGGACGCGTCGGTTTAGCGAGGAATTGAAACCCCGCGCATTCAGATTGAAGTCGTTCACGCCACTCTGGACGATGTCTACGCCAGGTGTTTGTGCGAGCGCTGCCGGGATTTGGCCGCTGATGGATTTGTTGCGGAGGGTGACCCGGTCGATCGTGGAAATTGCCGCGGGCGCCTCGACTGTTCGTTCGGGCAC
The DNA here is from genome assembly GCA_036679545.1 of Gemmatimonadota bacterium. Lineage (GTDB taxonomy): Bacteria > Gemmatimonadota > Gemmatimonadetes > Gemmatimonadales > GWC2-71-9 > JAZDDC01. The sequence goes on from JAZDDD010000393.1 coordinate 4,524, forward strand.
GCGGGAAGCGCTGGCAACTACGATGTCGTTCAGGGATATGATCTGGGCCACCAGGGCGATATCGACATTTTGGGGGGTGGCGCTCCGCACGGTTACCGTTGCCTGTTGGGGCCGGAAACCGAGCCAGCGGAAGAGGATCACCTGAGGTCCTTCCGGGACCCGTGGGAGCACGTATCGGCCATCCGGTCCGGTGATGCTGTTGATCGGTGTGCCGTCAACAGAAATACGGACGCCAACCACCGGTTTTCCGTCCGTCGATTTGGTTACGGTGCCGGTCACGCGTCCGGTCTGGCCCACCGCCGGTACCGCGAAAACAACGAGGGTGAGAAAGGCTATTCCAAACAGGGTCCGTCTCGTCATGGGTCCCTCCACGATTGCGAAACTGAAGTAGCGGTGAAAAATGCCCTGAGTTGAGTGTTTGCGCGAGATGCGAAGACGTTTATAATTCTCGCCCCCGGCCAGGTAGCTCAGTTGGTAGAGCAGCGGACTGAAAATCCGCGTGTCGGCAGTTCAATTCTGCCCCTGGCCACTTTCCAGCCCCACCTGCCTTCGCCTTACAGGTCAAACCGGGCGATGACCGGGGCGTGGTCCGAAGGCAGTTTCCCCTTCCTCTCGTTGCGGTCAACACGAGCCTCGGAGCAATCTCTGGCCAAGGCTTCGGTTGCAAGGATGTGATCGATTCGCAATCCGTCCCCCTTCGGGAAACCAAGCATTCGATAGTCCCACCATGAGTAAACTGCTCCATCTGGGTGATGCTTCCGGAAGACATCTTCCAACCCCCAGCCTTGGATGGTGCGCAAGGCTGCGCGCGCATTTTCATGACAAAGAACACTTGCCGCCCACTTGTCCGGGTTTGCGACGTCTTTGTCATCGGTCGCGACGTTGATGTCACCGCACACCACGATTTTTTCGGTTGGGTTGTGTTCTTTTTCTAAGAAGGCATGCAGGCGTTTCATCCAATTGAGTTTGTAATCGTATTTGTCGGATCCCACCTGTTTTCCGTTTGGCACGTAGACGCTGATGACACGAATGTCGTTGACGGTACCCGCGATCATTCGAGCTTGCGGATCGTCAACATTATCCTGGATGCCTTTCACTACATCTGATGCCGGTTGCTTGCTGAGAATCGCAACGCCGTTGTACGTCTTTTGCCCGAATACTGCGCACTCATAACCCGCGCCGTTTATTTCCATGAGCGGGAAGCCATCTTCGGTGCATTTCAGTTCTTGCAAACAGACAACGTCCGGTTGTTCGCGTGCAAGAAATGCCACGAGACGATCGCACCGTGCCTTCACGGAGTTGACGTTCCAGGTGACGATTTTCATCAGTCTTTTGAGAAGTGGGCGTTGTTTATCAATTGAAGTTCTTCGTCGGTGAGTTGTAACGCGGCTGCACGGACAGAACTCAATGCGTTCTTTTGGCTTCTGGCTCCGGGAATAATGAAAACGCTTGGCCCTTGAGCCAACACCCACGCAAGCACCACTTCGTGTGGTTCGGCGTTGTATCGGCCGGCAATCTCGGTGATCGTAGCATGTTCGGGGAGTTTCTTGTGCAGTCGGCCGCCACCTACCGGACTGTACGCAAGGAATCCAATGCCGAGCTTAGCACAGTGGGTGACGACACCGTCATGAATGGCTTCAGGAAAGAATGGATTGAGTCTGTTCTGAACCGTCACCACGGACAAGATGGTACCCGCTTCGTCGATCTGTGCAACGGATACATTGGACAACCCGACCCATCGGATCTTTCCTTCCTGCTGAAGGTCTGCCAGCGCACCAACGGAGTCAGCCAAAGGAACGGCAGGATCCGGCGCGTGCAGCTGATACAGATCGATCCGCTCTGTGCCGAGTGCGACAAGCGATCGTTCGCACGCTTTGCGGAGATGGTCTGGTCTTGCGTTGTTTTCCCATCGGCCCTCGGGTCTGATCAGGCCTCCCTTGGTGGCAATAAAGATGGAGTCGCGGTCGCCCGACCATGTCGCGACGGCCTTTGCCATGAGACGTTCGTTGTGGCCGATATCGCGGTTGTCGAGGCAATACACGTCCGCTGTGTCGAGCAATTTCATGCCCGCGTCCATCGAGGCGTGCAGCACCTCGATCCCGATTTCTTCGCTGGGACGTTCTGTCATCGACAAGGGCATGCCGCCAAAGCCAACGACTGGCAGATCAGGCGCGTCGGGGCCCAGGCTACGGCTCGGTATCATTGAACTCTCCAATGGCTGCTCCATGTGGTCTTGCTGAGGCTGCGTCGGGTGCGGCGCCAAACGTTTCGACGGGCGGCGCGATGAGACGCGCACCACGATTCCGCGTAAAGTAGTTCCCCGCCCATTGTACGAGTACCAGGATCTTATTTTCGAATTCGATCAGAAATGTGAGATGAATTCCCAGCCACATGGCCCAGGCCGGGAATCCGGAGAATCGTAGCTTGCCGAAATCTGCGACGGCGGCTCGACGCCCGATCGTTGCCAAGTTTCCCCTGTCCGCGTATTGGAACGCATGATGGGTTTTGCCGTTCAGTCGCGCGCGAATCGTTTTGGCAACATGTTTTCCCTGTTGCATAGCGACCGGTGCCACTCCGGGCAGCAGGTCCCCGTTTTGGTCCTCACAATGACACATGTCTCCAATAACGAAGATGTCGGGGTGTCCCGATATCGTCAGGTCCGCTTCAACGATGACACGACCTGCGCGATCCGTTTGCGTTCTTGTTGTGTTTGCCACGAGTTGGGAGAGTCGTGACGCCTGCACCCCCGCGGCCCACAACACGCAATGTGTTCCGACAAAAGTTTCGGTGTCATCGGAACGGATGCGTACTCCGTCATGCAGGACATTCGCAACGGAACTGTCCAGTGCGAGTGTAACACCGAGGTGTTCCAGCGATCTCTTGGCAGCGTTCGACAATGTTTGCGGGTAGGTGGGTAAGACGCGGTCACGGCCTTCGACCAATAGGATTGTAGCGTCGCGCGGGTTTATCGATCGGAAGTCATTCTTTAGCGTATCGTTCGCCAATTCTCCTAACGCGCCCGCGAGTTCCACACCCGTGGGGCCTCCGCCGACCACAACGAACGTCAACCACGCTGCTCTTTTTGCAGGATCCAACTCGCGCTCGGCCGCTTCGAAGGCGTACAGTACGCGTGCGCGAATATGTGTGGCATCTTCAATGG
>JAZDDD010000394.1:0-2419 GCA_036679545.1 Gemmatimonadota bacterium
GGGAGCCGTGCTTGTCCCATGAAAAACGTAAGCATTGGGTGTGCCGCAAGGCCGATCAGTGATGTTAGGGCCAGAGGGTAGTAGAAACTGGAGATCCGTCGATATGTTAGGTCTTCGGCGGCGGTGTTGGATTGGTTCTTTGGATTGTGGAGGGCTCCTACGGTACGTCGCGCCATCAGGCGGCTCGCCACCGCCTCAATGCAGACCCCGACTGACAATGCAGCTGCCGCGACATAGGCTCCGGTCACACCGAGCTTGAAAAGGAAAAACGCAGTAACGGACATGGACGACAATCGTATCATCGTGCCGTAGGCGACGAGGCGTGTGCGGCCTCCTCGGATCAACAATCCTTGGAAGAATCGTCGGTAGCCGATTGTCGCCGGCCACGGCAACAGGATCCAGAGCGCGCCATAGGTTAATGAGGCCACCTGATCCGGTAAACCGATTAACCGCCGCATGATCATGTCGAACACGGGTGGTATGAGCACCACGATCATCGTGACGGTCACCGCCGCGTTCAACGTGTATGCAAAGTTCCGAAGTTTTCGATACGCGGTGGCGTTGTCGACGAGTGCCGTTGATGCACTCATCATCATGATCACTGGCGATTCGACGAGAATGGCAAATGCCAGCGCGACACCGTGCGCCGCCAAGTTGAATTTCGGATCGGGTAACCTCGCGATGACGGCCGCGAGCAATGGACCCTCGACGGCCATCATGAACCAGGTGGCTGCCAACGGTACCCAGAAAAAGAAGACAGCCTTCAGCGATCGATCAGACGGCATTGCGTAACGTGTTGTTGTTGTTGGATTGTGAGACCACACTCGAACGGTCAGCGGTGTTAATGCCGATCCTTCTTTCGTATGACCAGTTTGAGACCGGACCAAGTCTCGTCCACCGCACATACCTTCACATCGACGAGCTTATTTGCAAACGCATGTTTCCGGACTACATCTTCGGTAATGTCCGTTTTGACACCGGACGATTTTTTGGGCCAGGAAACCCAAATCATTCCATCTTGCGTGATACGGGATCGAAACCGTGGCAGCCTCGTGCGTAGGTCGGATTCCTTGTCCACGAAATAATGTAGGAAGTTCAATTGACGCGAGCGTGGGCCCACGATTTCCACATCAGACGGGAACGACCCGATGAGTTTGCGGTAATCGGCAGGGGTGTCTACCAATGCTACACGGTCTCCCTCGCGAATCCCTAGTTTTTTCACGAGAGGAGTGCCGGAATAGCCGGTGCCGGCCGTCTTCTTAGACATGATGCAGGTTATTTAGGCTGCGTCGTCGTCCTGAGATAGGGCTTCTTGGTAACAAAACCGGGAAAACGCTTCTTCGCGTCTTCGTCGCTAACTGCTGGCACGATGATCACGTCCTCTCCATCTTTCCAATCCGCCGGTGTTGCGACCTGATGTTCCGCGGTGAGCTGGAGGGAGTCGATAACACGGAGTAGTTCGTCAAAATTGCGTCCCGTGGACACAGGGTAGGTCAGCGTGAGTTTGATCTTGTTGTCGGGACCGATTACAAAAACCGAACGCACGGTCATCGTATCGCTGGCGTTTTCGTGAATCATGTCGTAGAGATCTGAGACGGTTCGATCGTGATCGGCGATGAGCGGGAAATTGAGTGCGTGGCCCGTTACGTCTACAATGTCTTGGGCCCAGTCTGCGTGTGAACCCAGGGCATCCACACTCAATCCAATGACCTTTGTATTGCGTTTTTTGAACTCACCTTGGAGTGCGGCCACGCGTCCCAGTTCGGTCGTGCATACGGGTGTGAAGTCCTTGGGATGAGAAAACAGCACAGCCCAACATCCCTTTTTCCATTTGTGAAAGCTCACCGAACCTTCGGTGGTCTGCGCGGTGAAGTCCGGTGCGTCATCACCTAGGCGGATGGCCATATGGTTCCTCCAATGTCTTAATAACAGTTCCGGATGTCGTTGCGTGCAAAAGATGGGGCGCACGCCCTGACGGATGAGCTTCCGGGTCCAGGCTGGCTGATTGCCAGCTGGACCCGGAGATCGTGAACACTTAGTGACTCAAAGCGTACACGTATGCTGCGACGGCTGCTACCTGTTCATCCGTAATGCTCGTGCCGGCGCGTGGGAGCATGACACCAGAGTATTCCACTGGTGTGGTGGTCCCCGTGTTGATTTGATCGATGATCGACTCATACGACCCATCTATTGCTAACCATTCGTCATCGTTCATCGGCGGCCCGAGCTGACTGCCTGCTCCGTCTTGCCCGTGACAGGCAAAGCAGGTTCCCGCACCGTTGAAGAGTGTGCGACCCTCCTCTACCATGGCTTGCGTCACGCCTTCGGGGAGGTCGGTGCTCAGTGTTGATGCAGGTGGAGTGGCGGTGGGTGGGGCCGCTGGCGGCGCATCGTCAGTTTCAGGTTCGCCGCCACCGCA
>JAZDDD010000395.1:0-6887 GCA_036679545.1 Gemmatimonadota bacterium
AGGGAGAGCAACGCGACCCAAACCGTTAGAATCCCCGTTGCAACACTACGAGGAAACCGCGGCTCGAAGAACGTGGTCTTGTCAGTCAATTCGTCTCTTCCCCATTCAAAGCCGATGGTGCGGTGGTCGGGCCGCCGGGCAAGACCGTGGCAAACAACGCAGCCGTTACTTCGGTCACTGTCAACAACAATCGCGAAGCCGTTAACAGGACCAATGCGGGTGGTCCGCCAATTTGTGGTGCCAAAAGCGCAAGCAGCACCCCTTCACGTACGACGATCCCACCGGGCGCGAAAACGGCGATCAGACCCACGACGTATGCCGCCGCAAAGCTACCGATAGCCATGGCAAGACTGGGCATCGCGTGCGGAGCGACGCCACGTGCCAAAAACCAGAACGCCACACCGTATGTAAGCCAAGAAAGCAAAGTCGAGCCTGCCCCGGCCGCAACTGCCGAGAATGCCAACGGTCTGGGTTGGAATCTCCCGTTTGTCATCTGCCCGATGGAGTGCATGAATCGTGGGGTCATCAACAGCGCCAGTGCGGTAAGACCCAAAATGACCGCCGCGCCAATGAAGATCGGACTCAGCGTGGCGTCAGTAGCACGAACGACCGGCACCGTTGCGATGACAATGGCCCCTCCGGTGGTCACCGCGAGTCCCTGCATGACCAATGCGGACGCAGCGGCCGCCCAACCGTCCACCCCCTGACGTTTGGCTAACACAGCCATCCCGGCGACGGCCCAGATTTTTCCGGGTATGTACCTGCCCAGGTTTGAAAGACACCAGATGCGGACAGCTTGCCAGTAGGCTATGTCCTGCCCCCATCCACGCAAGACAAACCGCCACGCGGCAATCAGTAATAAGTAGGTAAGCCACGTGATGACCGCGGCGGCCAGGATCCATTGGAATCGTACATCGACGAACGACATATCCGCGCCGGTAAACGTGCTCCACTGTCGCGCGACCTCGCGCCAAACGAACGCGCCGACGATACCGAACACCGCGATGTTTGCGAGTCGTAACCACCACTTACGCATTGGCGCGTGGGCGTTTTCCGTAAAGCGCCTTTTCGTAAATACCTTCAAACACTTTTGCGACGGCGCCGGGTTCGAGCCTCTTGCGTAATGATTGGCCCGCACGTGCGGCGAGTGAAAGGCTGGACGGGTCTCGCAGGATATCGTTGATGGCGACGGCCATGGCGTGCGGGTCGTCGGCGGCGACGAGTCGGCCTGGACCGGTTGGCGGTACAATGTCTCGAATGCCGCCGCCGGATTGCGTGGCCACGACGGGCACACCCATCAGTAATGCCTCCGCCGCCACGAGGCCGAGCCCTTCTCGAATTGCGGGAAAAACCATGAGATCCGCATCGGCGAGTTGTCGAGGGATTTCGTCCGGCGGGACGTTCCCGACGAATTGCACTTGGTCTTCGATCTTCAGGCCACGCGCGCGCATTTCAAGAAACTGTCGTTTTGGTCCGTCACCGATAATACGAAGATGCGGTTGGTTGCCCATTCCCTTCAAACGCGCCATCGCCTCGAGTAACAACCCTAAGTTTTTTTGTTCAATCAACCGTCCAATCGTGACGATGCCCGCACCACCGCGACTGGTGGCCTGGAAACGGTCCACGTCGACGGGCATGGGTTGGACAATGATTTTGGTTGGATCGATTCCTGCCACTCGTGCCGCTTCGTCCGCGAGATAGGACGATACCGCAGTGACAACGGCCGCGTTTCGCAGGACGGATTTTGCCAACCGGCGGGCGATCATCGATTCGCGAAGAATTTCCACGTCCGTGCCGTGGAGCGTGACGACATACTTGATGCGGCCCACCTTACTGGCCAGCCATGCGGAAACGCCACCCGGTACCCACCAATGTGCATGCACCAGATCGACGGGTGCTACACGATTGAGGTGTCTGATCTCACTTGCCTGCGCGGTGATTAAACTGGACGCCGCAATCATTCCCACGATGCCGCGAGCGTCTTGTGCCATCGTACCGGAGTAGGCGAGTGTTTCGAAGCGGGCTGGCGCGTAACGCACGCGGGATATGCCAACGCCCTGCCGTCGATCGCGTCGCCCATCCCCACGGTCGGCGGGGACGATGACTTTGACCGAATGTTTTCGCTCGCGCAACGCCAAGTTCAGGCGATGAATGAACACGCCCGCGAATTCTTGGTCCGTGCGCGGGTATGAGTGAGCGACACAGACAATTTGCATAGGAAAAGGTGTGAGTTAGTCGTCAGGCCGGTCGCGAGATGTCTCCAACGCGCGAACGGCACGGTGTAAGACGCGAATTTCCTCTCGCATTTCAGCAACCATCTCTCCGATAAATCCGAATCCAAAGAGGGCGATACCCGAAATCACAAGCACCATCACCAGGTCCAGCATTGGTCTGAAACCGTAACCGAATCCGAATCGCTGCACTAGTGCCACGAGGCCGACCGTCAGACCCAATGCGAACAACGCTCCGCCCGAAACACCAAAAAACAACATGGGTTTACGGGCAAACCGGAGTTGGAACCATACGGATAAGAGGTCAGTCAAGCCAACGGGAATCCGTCCTATGCCGAACTTGGAATGGCCGGCTCGGCGCGGGTGCAGCGTGACTGGGCGCTCCGCGATTCGGTACCCATCGACTGCGGCAACAACCACCATGAAGCGGTGCCAATCTGGACGATTGGGGACGGTGTCCATGACCTCCCGTCGATACGCTTTAACGGAGTTGAGATCGCGGACACGCACACCAAACAGCCAACGACACAATCGATTGTATATGCCGGATACGAGTGCCTTTTCGTACTTGCCCTGTTTTGTACCGGTGACGACGTCCGCTTCACCCTGTCTGATGGGCTCGACCAGACTGGGGATCTCATCGGGCAAAAACTGAAGGTCCGCCGGATAGAAAACGAAGATGTCCCCCGATGCGGCTTCACCGCCGGACCGAAGTGCCTGCGCAATGCCCTGTTGTTTACGATGGGCTACGATTCGCAAAAAGGAATGCTTACGTGACAAATCGTCGAGGACACGTGCGGTACTATCCGTGCTGCCATCGTTGACGACGACGAGTTCGGCCGAGAAAGGTGCCGGCGCAAGAGCCTCGGCAAAGAGCCGGACAAATTCTGGTAGGTTTTCTGCTTCGTCCTTGGCGGGGACGAGAACGCTGACATCGGCGCCATCACCAGACGGCGCTAACGTCATACGCGCTTTCGCATCCGGGCGGGAAGAATGCCGAGCTGATCACGATACTTTGCTACGGTGCGCCTGGCAATCTTTACCCCCCGCACTTGCAATGCGTTTACGAGATCGGAGTCTGTGAGCGGTTTTGTCGAGTCCTCGTCCGATACAAGCTTACGAATCTGCGCCTTAACCGCACGCGCACTGGCATCTTCACCCGTGGATGTTCCCAGACTGCTGGAGAAAAAGAATTTCAATGGCAAGACGCCACGTGGCGTCTGTACGTATTTTTGATTTGTCACGCGACTGACTGTGGATTCATGCATCGAGATAACGTCTGCCACTTCGCGCAGCGTTAGTGGTTTGAGATATTCTACTCCTTTCTCGAAGAAGTCGGCCTGTCTGTCGATGATGAAGTTCATGACCTTGAGCATGGTCTGTCGACGTTGTTCGATGGCCTGAATAAGCCAAGTGGCACTGTTCAGTTTGTTGGTGACGAATTCTCGGTTTTCGCCTTGAAATTTCTTTTTGTCACCGGCCAGTTCCTGATAGACCTTGCTAATACGAAGTCGTGGCATGCCGGTATCGTTGAGGAACACACGGTACTCCCCCTCGATTTGCTCCACCACGAGGTCCGGCGTGATGTAGATGTTGTCGTTTCGTTGGTATTGCAATCCGGGTTTTGGATCGAACTTGGCTAACATATCGGCGGCGTCTTGTACACCTTTGGGTTCGAGCCCATACCGTTTTGCCAGGTCACTCCATCGGTGTGCAATCAGGTCGTCGAATGCATCATCGACCAATTGGTACGTCAGGGTGTCGGTGAGGTTTTCGTCCTTGAGCTGAAGCAGGAGGCACTCGCGCAAGTTCCGCGCAAAGATGCCGGGGGGATCCAGTTCCTGGAGAATGACTAGGAGTTCTTCGGTCTCCTCCATCGTAAAGTACGGAACTTTTTCGATGTCCGGTTCACTATCGACATCCGTTGTGGGTTCGATGGCGACCGCAGCTTCTGACACGACGGTCTGGAGACCCTCCGGTGTTGCATCGATCGCAACGACCTCGCCCTCCTCCATCTTAATACTTGGTCCCGATTGCCGTCCGGACTCTTCGAAGTCTTCTTCGCCGTCATAGTCGTGTGGTTCCGGGTTCGAACCGCCGTTGCGGAATGAAGACAAAACCCGGTTTGCGCTTTCGACAATGATGTCAAGCGGCGCCTGCAGATAACCGTCGTCACCAATATTGCCGAGGAATTCTTCTGCGAGAAACTGTTGGCGAGATGTAAGCTCGAGCAAGACAAGTTGGTCGCGGAGATGATCACTGAGGTCTCTGGTCGCCACGGATTCACGCTCAAAGACTTCACGTTCTTCGAACTCTTGCCGCGAACCTCCCACCTGGAAACCATCCATGAGGACGTCTTCCCAGTCGATTTCGTTTTCTTTTTCCGCTTTTTCTCGCTCTTTTTCTTGATTTTCTTGTGTGGTATCTGTGGTCTGTTGCTCTTCCTCGTCCTCGATCATCTCGAGAAAGGGGTTAGAAAGCAATTCAGTCTTAAGATGTTGTTGTAAGTCCATTAGCGGCATGTACAAGAGATCCATCGCCTGGTACAGACGAGGATTCATGCGCATCTCTTGTTTCATGGATACGCTTTGATGTAACCCTGGCTTCATGCTGCAGCTCCCAAGCGTTCGCGTAACCGAGTGGTCAATGTAGGCCCGAGATACAGTTCGGCAACACGGTCGTCCATGACCAGTTCTTTAACCGTTCCTGCCACTTGCACCTTACCTTCAAACATGATGTACGCCCTATCGACAATATCGAGCGTTTGCTCAACGTTATGATCCGTGATTAACACGCCAATGCCGCGACCTCGCAGGCTTGCGACGATCGTTTGGATGTCGTGTACGGCAATTGGGTCGACACCGGCAAACGGCTCATCGAGTAACATGAACTTTGGCTGGGTCACCAAGGCGCGTGTTATTTCCAACCGCCGCCGTTCCCCACCGGATAGTTGGTAGGCGGGTGTCTTTCGTAGATGTTTGATGGATAGTTCATCGAGTAAACCTTCGAGGCGTTGGCGACGTTCACGTCCGTTTATGCTAAGCGTCTCGAGAATAGCCATCACGTTTTGTTCGACAGTTAACTTGCGGAAGATGGAGGGCTCTTGCGCGAGGTATCCAATACCGCGGCGGGCGCGTTTGTACATCGGCAGGCGACGGATGTTCTCGTCATCGATGTGGATGTTGCCATCGTCGGGTTTGACGAGACCGACGATCATATAAAACGTTGTTGTTTTCCCCGCCCCGTTTGGGCCGAGCAGCCCCACGATCTCACCTTGGCGCAACTCGATATTGACGTTTGAGACAACGGTTCTGCGTTTATACGTCTTGGTGAGCCCCTCACCCCGTAGGACACTGCCGTTTTCCATCAAAGGCTGCTTTGCGGCCGGTTCCGCGAGATGCACCAATTCGCGTGCTCGGTTCAGTAGGTTAGTTCGCGTGTCATCTGCGCCTAACGACACGAGTGCCTCCGCCGTCGGAGAAATCGTTGTATCGACGTCATTGGCATCGGTTGGCACCGGGCTACGGAGTATACCGTCGGTCACAAGCCGTGGTAGGACTGAGCCAACGAGGTGTCGTTTCGCCTCGTCGATGGACAGTGTACCGCCCTGATGATGCAGATCTCCCGTCGTACCTTCGTGGACATGCAGATAGTCGATGCGGTACTGAACCGCGAGGTGTGCAAGTGTCACGGGACTGTTCGTCACGGCTTCGAGATAGGAAGCCACAGCCAGTGCTTCGGATGAGGTGGCTGGGTTCCAAACCGACCCATCGGTTGCGCCGGTATCGGTCATTGTGGTGGTATCCTCACAGGTTCGAGATGCACGCCGTCTGCCTCGCCAATAATATCGACCCTATCCACCCCGTGATCGTCAAACCGGGCCATTATCTTCAGGCCCCGTGAATAGTTCAGATTTGGTGGGCCGTCCGATTCGGGATCAAAGATTCGATAGTACGCAATGGCACTGCCGAGGGCGTCGAGTTCGGAGAGGATGCGTTCGCCGGAAAGGGCGTTGCCGAACCGCGCGGTGACCGTGTCCCCTGCAACCCAATCCGCATCAATGTCGAACGAATCCCGCACGGAAGTGGCGCGGGCGTTTCCGAATGCACGAATCTCTTCTAACCGTTGGTCCGGCGAGTCGATGGCGAGCGAATCGGCCACGATCGTGTTGACGTTGGACACGGCCTGCGGACGGATGGAATCTCCCCATGCTTCAGCCCCTTGAATGACGTCGTCTTCGATGACGAATTCAATCGTATCGGCCACCAATCCAAAATCGGGATTTCGTGCGTCAGCCAGCCCTCTGGATTGGACCCAGTTGAGATCGCCCTCCGCAAAGGTGAAGCCGATTTCACGGCCGGACACGGTAAAGTTTGACGAATCGCCGCCTTCGACGAACGCATGACCGATCAAGACGCCTTCTTCTTGTGCCATATCGAGTTCTGTGCTATCGCCCTTTGCGCGGAAGTCGCTTCGGTCGATGGTCACGTTTCCGCCGGCCCATGTTTGACTATTGCCACGCATGCGCACCTGGTTGGCAATGATGACATACGGCTCAACGGATGCGGAATCAGGTTGGTAGTTAATTGTAGGACGTTGTGAAGCGAACATTTCTTCGACGTCGCGAATTCCCGGTGCGGCGCGGAGGTAAGTCAA
>JAZDDD010000396.1:0-3038 GCA_036679545.1 Gemmatimonadota bacterium
CGCATGGGGTTTGACGAGAATACCGATAGCGCAGAGTCGATTGCCGCCACTGTTATCGCCGGGGTCCAAAACGCCGCAGGACGCGGCCTGCCGGAAGCGGTTTTTCTGATGGGAACAGCGTACGCAGAGGGACTCGGCAAAGAGCGAAACGATGAGACCGCCGTCGATTGGTACCGCAAAGCCGCGGATCTGGGGAACGTGCTTGCCCAGCACAACATGGGCAACGTGTACTTCTCGGGAACCGGTGTGCCACAAAACGACTCACTGGCCGTTCACTGGTGGACAAAAGCCGCTCGCCAAGGCGACGCTATTCCACAATTTCGACTTGGCTTGATGTACGAACAGGGGCGCGGTGTCAAACGCGATCTCACCCAAGCACGCCGTTGGTTCGAAGACTCGGCGGGCCGAGGAAACGATGACGCCGCTGAGGCCCTCACACGGCTGGACCCCCAGTAATGGTCACTCTGCCTTCAGCACTTGAATCGGGTCTACCTTCGTTGCTCGCACGGCGGGGATAAGACACGCTAACGCGGCCACCGCCATCAACAGGAGGGGAACAACCGCAAAGGTTGTCACGTCCGTTGCACTCACACCGTATAGGATGGAGCCCATCAGTTTTGTCAGCAAGATCGCACCGACCGTGCCAATCACCAAACCGATGCCCGCAACGGTGAGTCCTTGTTGCAGGACGAGTTTCAGGACAGATCCGGCTTGGGCTCCTAACGCCATGCGTATCCCCATCTCATGCGACCGTTCGGCAACGGTGTACGACATCACGCCATAGGTACCAACGGACGCCAACGTCAACGCTACTAAGCCAAACGTAAGTAGTAACAACGTCAAAAAGCGGGGACGCGCCACGGATTCAAAAATGACCTGATCCATGGATTGTAGATCTGCAACCGGAAGATTGGCATCCGTGGCCCAAACAGATTCCCGTACCAGGCGCGCAATAGATGTGGGTGGAACCGTGGTCCGAAGCACCATGTTCATCGTGCGAGGCGCAAAGCCCATCACGTTGGCCACTTGTTGGTAGTAGAAGTACAACTCCGTTCCGGTTTCCTGATCGATTCCCTGCTGCTTAACATCTTTTACGATGCCGACGATGGTGATCCACGGATTGTTACCCTGACGTACACGACGTCCTAGGGGGCTTTCACCGGGCCAAAACGTCCGCGCCATGGTTTCGTTCACGAGACCGGCCGGGACAGACCCTTCCAAATCCTGTGGGCCGAACGCGCGGCCTTCCACGATCGGAATCCCCATCGTTTCAAAATAGCCGTCCGTAACAAACTGCCAAAAATCCACGTTGTGCGGAGGCCCGTCATCATTCTGTTCGAGTCCTTCAAATTCCATGGTATTCGCATTCAATCGTCGCTGCGGCGGCAGGCCACTCATGCCGGCTACGTTTGCCACGCCCGGCAATCCACCGAGTTGTGCGCGCATCTCCTCGAGAAAAGTCGCTTGCTGATCCGGCTGCACGTAGGTCGTTGGTGGCAGATACAATCGAAATGATAAGAGGCCATCGACCTGAAACCCGGGATCCACCTGCTGCAACGCCGAGAAGGAACGCAGCATCAATCCTGCGCCGATAACCAAGATTACGGCCAAAGCCAATTCAGAAACGACCAAACCGCGCCGTAAGAACAGTCGTGCCGCACCGGCCGTCGTCCGTTGGCCCCCTTCGCGCAACGAACCGCTGAGGTCTTTTACCGTGAGATGGAGAAGGGGCGCCAGCCCGAAGATGAGGCCCGCGACAATCGAGACACCCAACGTAAACACCATGACCGAAGCATCGAGCGTGATCTCGCCAACACGGGGTATGCTATTCGGATTCGTAGCGAGCAATGCGCGAACACCCACAGCCCCAACGATCAATCCCAATGTTCCACCGATAAGTGATAGAACAACGCTCTCCGTCAAGAACTGTTTTGCCAATCGGCCCCGGCCCGCGCCCAAGGCCGTGCGGACGGCAATCTCCTTTTGCCGGGCTTCCGCGCGGGCAAGTAATAGGTTGCCGACGTTCGCGCACGCAATCAACAAAACAAAACCAACCGCACCCAAGAGTACCAGCAACGCAGGCCGTACATCGCCCACCACCTCTTCTTGCATGTCCGTTAGGTGGATTGGGTGACCCTCGGGCGATGGCGAGTGTCCTCCACCTTCTTCTTCCCAACGGACGAGTAACGATGCGACTTCCGCCCTAGCTCGTTCGATCTGCACGCCTGGTTTCAAACGTCCAATCGCGTAAAGAAAATGACCGCCCCTGCTGCGTGGGTTGGCAGGGTCGAGTTGAAGCGGTAACCAAGCTTCGACTTTCTCGTCGTGTACGTCGAACCCTTGTGGCATCACACCAATGATTGTCCGCGTCGTCCCATTCACTTCGTAGACCTTGCCCAAGACGTTCCGATCGCCACCGAATGCCCGCTGCCAAAGCCCATGCGAAAGCACCAGCACCGGTTCCGCCTGGGGGACATCATCGTCCCGCCCTATGGCTCGCCCCATGAAAGCGGGTACACCTAGGACGCCAAACAACTCAGCCGTCGCAAACGCGGCAGATACACGGATTGGAGAATCTCCACCCGTTATGCTGACCTCACCCGTGTTATAGGCGCCAATATCCAGAAACGATTGGTTCCAGTCCTTGAGTTCACGGTATTCAGGCCCCGACATCCAGAACTGATCGAATCCCAGTGTCGGAAACCCGCTGGCAATAAAGACCAGCTCGCTAGGCTGCTCGTAGTCCAGCGGCTTCAAGATGACGCCGTTGACCACGCTGAAAATGGCACTGTTTGCCCCGATACCGAGCGCCAGGGTCAACACAGCGACCCCGGTCACGACCGGTGTGCGGATCAACGTACGAAGAGCAAAACGGATATCCTGGATGAGTGTCTGCACAATCGGCCTCAAAAAAGGATCTAGTGTCCTGCAGTTTGATAGCGCATGAGATCGTTTGGTTGTAATTATTGACCAGAACCACCGGTATCGCCATCGGGTGCGTTTGATCAATGGCGCGACGACCCAGCAACCCCCTGGCC
>JAZDDD010000397.1:0-6188 GCA_036679545.1 Gemmatimonadota bacterium
CAGGGCGTGGAGGCAACGTCCTCCGGGCCTGTGTCGGAATGCGTCTGCTCCGCTACGCGTTTCGCTTGAGCGCGCCCGAGCGAGAGCGACAGTAACCCCCATGTTGCCGCAAGCGGCACCGTTGCCGCCGCGACCCAGCTCAGTGAGAGCCCCAATGCGCGCAGTGCGCCGTCGATGCCCGCGCCCGCCACATCACCACCGCGGTAGAGGAACACATCCACGATTGGTTTCGCCTTGTATTTCTCCGCGGGTGGCACAACGCTGAACAACGTCTCGCGGGCCGGACGAGACACTGCGTAACGCGTTGCACGATGTAGTGCCTGGAAGATTGCCATCACACCAACTATCGGCCAAACCGCTAGCACGGCAAAGCCGGTTAGGGTAACTGCCGGTAGAATTGCCAGCGTTACCCCTACCCCAAGACGTCGGATGAGTCTTGTTGTCACGAACATCTGTGTAACAAGCGTGGCGATTTGTGCCAGCATGTCAAACAGCGCGAAACTACCGACCCTTTCGCTGAACGTGTCGGTACTCTCCACGATGATGGTTGCTTGCGTGAAGTAGATCATGGTGTTTGCAATTGCCATCAGTACGATGTATCCGCCAATCCCCATCAAGTACGGCGATTTCAGAACGGCGGTAGCTCCGTCCCAGAATGCCCCACCGATCTCACCACGCTGCCGGACGGATTGGTTCGCCTTTTTTTTGTCGAGGTTAGAGTGCTGCGAGCGTGCCGCGGCGCTGTCGAGCGTGAGCATGGTGGCTATAGCCGCACCAAACAAAACGGCTCCCATGACCATGAGACCGGCCGGTAAGTAGACCGACTCCGTCATGTTGCTTATCTGTTTTGTAGCCCACCCTCCCACGATTGCGCCGAGTGTGCCGCCAATGCCGACAAATGCGAACATCCGCTTGCCTTGATCGACGTTGAAGACATCGACCATAAACGCCCAAAACAAGCTGTTCACGAACAGGTTGATGACGCTCAACCAGACATAAAACGTGTAACCAACACCGCGTGCGACGATCGTTTCAGCGTCCGACCCGATCAGTCCGCCCCCCGCTCGCGCATCAATGACCAGGAGCACGGAAAACACGCCAAGACAGACGATAACGAAGAGATAGCCGATGGGGAGGAAACGACGTCGATCCAACCGACTGACAACACCGCCAAACATCAATACAATGGCCAACGAGCCGATTGATGTGCCGACGAAAAGCCAGCGGAGGTCGTCCATTCCACGAGAGACACCCATTGCCTCTCGAACGGGACGAAGGAAGAAATACCCGCAGAGAACAAAGAAGTAAAACAACGCGGCGAGGCCACCCAAGGGCAGTTCACCACGCTTGAAGTTGAGAGACCGGGCGATCCAATCCAACGCGCGCAACCTTTTTATTGATGAAACGGTTGTCGAAACGCGTGAGCGAATTGGGCGCGGTCCGGCGGGCAAAGGAAATTACGCCCGGCAGTCAACACGGGGAAGGTACCGTCAAGGGAGTTGGCCCCGAAACCGTGACCCCAGGCGGGTCGTACGGTACATTGGTACTCGTCCTCCGTTTGATACCAATAAGAGGGAAACTCGTGGACCTTCCTGAAAAGATTTATTCGAAAACGGACATAGAAAACGCCCGCACGAAAGGGCAGGTAGTTGGTTGGTTGCAAGGTGGCGGGGTCGTCGTTGGGGGATTCTTACTGCTCAACGTCCTGGGCTGGCTACCCGGCCTCTTGCTTGTTGGCGGAGTGGGCTACGTGGGCTATCGCGTATTCTTTAAGTCTTCTTCGAAAAAGGCCGCACAGGACGCCGATGTCAGCAATCTGTGACGGTTTCGGACAGTTACCGACGCATCTATAAAACCGTACGCCGAATCCCCCGAGGACGGGTGGCCACGTACGGGCAGATCGCAGAACTTGCGGGCCTTCCCGGCCACGCACGCCAAGTTGGTTACGCCCTCCATGCGCTCAAGCCAGGTACGCGTGTCCCGTGGCATCGAGTCATAAACGCCCAAGGTCGAATATCGTTGCGCGCGTTTCCTGGAGCTGACGTTCGTCAACGGCAGTTGCTGGAAGCTGAAGGCGTTTTGTTTGCAGCGAACGGTGGCGTCAAGCTGATTGAGTTTCGGTGGAAACCGCAATGAACGTTGAACACTGAACGCTGAACATTCAACGCCCAAAAAGGAATGAATTCATTGGTTGAACGTTCAGCGTTCAGCGTTGAGTGTTGATCAGTACCGCCGTTCCGCCGGGGACGACGCGATAAAGTGGTCCGTTGTAGATGTCTCCGAGCAAGGAGATGGTCGCTTTGCGTTGGATCGCGGCGCCGGTGGTGGGTATGGTGATCGTGAACGCATCCGCCGCATCCGGATTGACGGTGTAACCGACATCTGCCAGTGACGCGATTGTAATGTTGCTGAGCGGGTTGAGTTGTTGGGCATCTAAGAACCCTGTCATCAATTCAGTGTTGAATATCGACTCTCGCCAGTGCCCATCCCGTGTGCCTGCGCCGCCGGTGTCCTCGACAGGAACTTTGCCCCCGCTGTACGCGGAACCGCCATCGTTGTCGAACGCGGCGATAGCTGCGGTTCCGGTGAAGTGTGGGTCGGCTCCACCGTTGTCCGCGGGATCGGCAAGGAGGCCGTTAGGTTCCCAGAGCGTTCCGATGCCGATGATGTGGCCCATCTCGTGCAGGATGACCCTTTCGAGGTCACCGTTTTGTTCTAACGCGGCCAGGTCGGCAGCATCCAGTTGCATCGCCCCCACCAATGGTATGCTGTTTGATGTGCGTACGAAACACGGACCGGCGCTGGCGAGTGTGCCGCCTGGTCCGTCCATGGGCTCCACCGCGACAAAAATCACAAGGTCGTCTATCGTTTCGCTCAATGCTGGCGAGTTGAGGCACTGACCGGCACCCGCCGTGATTGGCACATCCGATAGGTCACCGGTGACCGTTCGGCGCCAGCGAGTGGTCGCCGCGTGAAATGCAGCTCGTTGTGCTTCGGACACGTTGGTGAGAAAGCGGACATCCACGTCGAACTGCGTGAAATCGGCCGTCGCGGAGATGTTGGTGGCCGGCAGTGTGTTTGATGCGGCCCGGAGTCGGTGATTGCCGGCGAGCGGGCCAAGCGTCCACGTGGTGCTGGCCTCACCGTTGATGCCCGTTACCGCTTCGATGGGACTGACCGAACCACTCCCGGCTTCGACCGAGAACGTGATGGAACGGCCTGCCAAGCCTATACCGTCCTGGTCCACCGCGCGCACCCGAACCTGCCGTGGTAACGCCGTACTTACTACGCCCAGCTGATCGTTGCCCGAGGCGATTTGCAAGGAGGCACCGTCGGCGGAAGTGAGTTCCTCGAAGCAGGCCGCCAGTACAAGGGGCGCCATCGCGGCGATGAATCGTCGAGTTGTGACCATGGTCTAGAAGAATGTCGATAGGCTCCGCAAAGCGCGGTGAGGGAACTCACATGATCCTGCGTGAGCAATGAGCAAAACCGCATGTGGCCGCCTTGCAAACGGTCAATGGATTGCTACATTGCGGTCGCCAATTTCACGGATGAAATTATGACCGCGGAGTTCTCAGTGAGATCGCGTGTCTCGTTGGCCGCCACGATGGCGGCGTTATTTTTTAGTTGCAATCCCCAACCGCCAGCACCAGAGGAGAATCTGGTGGCACGGGGAAGAGATATTTTCTTCAATGAGACATTTGACGGTAATGGACGCACATGCGGTACCTGTCATCGCGCGGAAGAAAACTTCGCGCTATCGCGGGAATTCATTGCCGCCTTGCCTTTGAGCGATCCGTTGTTCGTCGCCGAAACGAATCCCGACCTGAGTGAAAACTTTGAGAATCCCAGGCTCATGCGGGAGTTGGGCTTGATTATCGAGAATCAGGATGGCTTCGATGATCTGGCCAACAACTTCAACATGCGTGGTGTGCTTGGACTTAGAAATTCGGTTGAGAACGTCGCCGGCCCCCGCACAGGGTGGTCGGGTGACGGTTCGCCCGGAGACGGGAGTTTGCGGTCTTTCGCGACCGGGGCTGTGATTCAGCACTTCACCAAGACCACGAATCGGATCGCCGGTGTGGACTTCAGGCTCCCCACTGACGCTGAACTCGATGCCATGGAAGCCTTCCAATTGTCGTTGGGTCGCCAAGAAGACCTCTCGCTGCCGTTAAATTTGAAAGGTGTTATTCCGGCACGTGGTCAGGAGATTTTCATATCGCGTGCTGAAGGCAAGTGCAATGCCTGTCACCTGAAGGCAAGTGCAATGCCTGTCACTTTAACGCAGGTGCCAACGGCGACCCGGGGATCTTCGGTGAGCAGGGCAACGTGAGTTTCAACACGGGTGTTGAGGATCTACCGGATCAACCCGCTGATTTGACTGGTGAGCTGAATCCACCTGACGACGGGTTTGGTTCGCCCGGCAACGGAGAGTTCAATACACCACCCTTGGTTGAAGCGGCTGACACGGGACCGTTTTTTCACAACAATTCAGTGGAAACCATTGAGGGCGCGGTGGCGTTTTACAATGGAGACACGTTTAACAACTCGCCGGCAGGGCAACTGATACGGGGTGCTACGGGAAGCGGCATCAATCTCGACGCGACTCAGGTGGTTGCAGTCTCTGCCTTCTTGCGGGCCATCAACGCGCTGGAGAACATTCGTCAGGCAATTGACTTGTTGGAGTCGGCCGAAGAAGGTGTGTTTGGGTCCACCTCGCGAGATCTCACGATTGCCGCGGCGGAAACGGAAGACGGGATTACCGTTCTCCGTGGAGCTTCATTGCATCCCACTGCCGTTATGCATCTGCGGGAAGCTATGAACTTGATTGAGGGAATGGCTGGCGTATATCGTGCCAGTCTGGTGTTAAATGCAATTACGGCCTTGCAACAGGCCCGTGACGATATCGTGGGGTCATAGAGATGAAGACATATGTTCGTTTTTTCGCGTTAGTGCTCTTGGCGATTGCCGCGATGAACCCCCAATCTATTCACGCTCAACAGACTACAGAACGTTATATCCCGATAGGAGCTTCTCCGGGTTTGTCCGGTGCGTACAACTGGATCGGTGAAATCACCGATGTTGACCGACAAGCCGGAACTGTGACCGTCCGAAACGAACAGGGTAATCGGACGATTCGAATTACGGACACGACGGATGTTTGGGTCGATCGGACAGCAATGCAGCGTACCAACACCACTGGCAGTATGACGGACCTGATCGTTGGGCGTCGTGTTGAGATCAAGTATACCGATTATACACGACGAGAAGTGGCGGACTGGATAAAAGTGGCTGGAAGTTAGTCCAAACGTTTTCGAGTGCATGCGACCGCCAGGCGACAGTGTTTTTGTTGTCGGCGGTCGTTTTGCATTTGCTTTGGTCAAGGTACGATACCTGCCACAAGCGCACCGACGAAATATGCGACCGCGGCGGCAGCAGCGCCCACCGCCAGCATCTCCAAGCCCGCCGTAAGCCAATTGCCGTCTACGACCAGGGCCCTCAATGCGCCAACGACAAAAAGCGTCATCATCGTGAGACCGGTTGCGACCGCGAACGCATTCGGGCCTACATCGATAAAATAGCTCAGTAAAGGCACGGATCCGGCCAACACGAATGCCGCAAACGTTACCACGGCGTGTCGGAACGGAAACGGTTCGGTCATCGGCTCCTGATTGGCGCGGAGGGCGGCCTGAGCGGAACGAATCGCCAGAAAATTGCTAGCGCCCATGGAGAAGCCATCGGCCAAGAGATTGGCGATCCCGAGGATGATGACGACCCTCGATTGGAGGGCCGCACCCGAAACACCGCTGACAATCGCAAACGTGGTGATGATACCGTCATTTGCGCCGTAGACGAGGTCGGCGAGGTAGTGCCGTGCGAGCGTCATGGGCTCTTGTGGCTCATGCCGTTTCTTCCAGCTCATCGTGTCAGGTCCCGTGGGAGGATGCCGAACGAAAACAAGCGGCTCCTGCAACGCAAGGCCACCGACGGTGACTCAAGCTTTCTTGCGAGTCGCGGACCAGTATCCGGTCTGCACGGTACCGCTTCCGATGTGTCGCGAGCGGTAAGTCCCCTCGATTTGGTCACCTTCGATAACGCCGGTGAAAACCGTTTCCAGTTCGCACCCGCAGTTGGGGTCTCGGTAGGGTGACAGCGTACCCTCGATCCGACTACCTGCGACCGCCACC
>JAZDDD010000398.1:0-3535 GCA_036679545.1 Gemmatimonadota bacterium
AAGGGCGGAAGGGTGGTAAGGCGGAACACGGCAGGGCGGTAGGGCGGTATGGCAGTAGGTTTTCCCACCGCACCCCCACCAAACAGTCGCGCCATCATACCGCCCTACCGCCTTACCGCCCTACCGTGTTCCGCCTAGTTTTGCCTATCACATAACTCCATCAACCGAAACACACATTATGCATCCGTTGCCACATCTGATCGCCTCGGCGCTTGCACTCGGTCTTGTGACATATAGTTCGCCTCTTGTTGCGCAGGGTGCGCGCATCACCGAAGAGACACGAGTCATCAAAACATATCCATTCTCAGAACCCAATCCCGTTCCCATCCTGACACGTGATTCACGCTTATACCCGTATCACTCCTTCGAGGGGTACGCAACAGAGGGGGTACCAAGAGAATGGAAAGTCATCCGATTGGAGAACGAACACATCGAGGTTTTCGTTTTACCTGAAGTCGGCGGTAAGGTGTGGGGCGCCGTGGTCAAAAAAAGCGGTCACGAGTTCATCTATAGAAACGAAGTGATGAAATTCCGCAACATCGCGCTCCGTGGCCCTTGGACCTCTGGTGGCATTGAGTTCAACTTTGGTGTTATCGGACATACCCCCTCCACGGCAACGCCCGTTGACTACAGATTGCTCAACAACCCCGACGGTAGTGTCAGCGTTGTCGTGGGAGCCATGGACCTGCCTTCCCGTACACACTGGCGTGTTGAAATTCGTTTACCCGCGGACCGCGCGTATTTCGAGACCAACGTCTTGTGGTACAACCCTACACCGCTCGCGCAACCTTATTACAACTGGATGACAGCCGCCGCATTTGCTCGCAATGACCTCGAGATGTCGATTCCGGGAAACGCATTCCTCGAACACCCGGGCGCAAAGCGCGGATGGCCCGTTAACCCGGATGGCCGTTACCTACCCGCGTATGCAAACAACACATTCGCCGGACACAAATCGTATCATGTCGTAGGGGAGTTCAACGATTTCTTCGGCGGTTACTACCGTGATGACGACTATGGCTTCGGTCATTGGTCGCGGTACGAGGAAATGCCAGGCCAGAAGCTTTGGTTGTGGGCACTGTCACGCCAAGGCGGTGTTTGGGAGGAGTTGCTCACAGACGCTGACGGGCAGTACGTGGAATACCAAGCGGGGAGATTGTTGGTACAGTACTCGCCCGGCTCAGACGTCAACCCCATCACGCAGGCCGAGTTTGACCCGGGCGCAGCGGACCGATGGTCTGAAACGTGGTTTCCGCTTGAGGGCATCGGGGGTCTGACCGACGCGTCGCGCGATGGTGCCATGCATGTCGAGCGCAATGGTCGCCGTGTCGTGGTGCGCATCAACTCGTTCGGAGACGTGACTGACACATTACGTGTAACGTACGCGAACCGTGAAATCACCGCCGAACCGATTTCTTTTGCGACGTTGGAGGCCGTCGAACGGACCATCGCGCTTCCCGGTGACGGCTACTTCCAAATCGAGCTGTCAACACTTGGTTTGAAGTTCACATCTGACCGCGAGACACGCGCATTGGATCGTCCGTTTGCGACGGATGCTTCGGCACGCGCCATGACGCCCAAAGTCGATCGTTGGGTTTTCGAAGCGCGCGAGTTGGTCAAGGGCCGATATTACGGAGAGGCCCGCAAGTTATTCGGAGCGGCTCTGACCGTGGAGCCGTGGAACAAGGAAGCCCTGTTGGGGCTGGCCGACTTGGAGTATCGGCGTGCACGGCATCGTGACGGTATGACATACGTGAACGCTGCGCTTCAGCTGGATGCCTACGACGCGAAAACAAATTTCATCGCAGGCAACCTACACCATGCGCTGGGCGATGGCGTCAATGCAACCGAAGCGTACGGATGGGCAGCCCGCGCAATAGCGTTTCGGTCGATTTCTTATGTGCGACTCGCTGAGATCAAACTTGCCGCCAGCGAGTTAGATGAAGCGGCCAGATACGCCCAGCTCGCCATGGACTACGATCGATACAACGTACCCGCCCGACAGGTGTTAGCCATCATTGCACGAATGCGTGGTGACACGAATCTGGCCGACACGATCGCTGAGGAACTGATGGACGTCGATCCATTGCAGCATTTCGTTATGGCGGAGACATATCTCGCCAACCCAACTGCGAACTCAGCGCAGACATTTACGGAGACGTTGCAAGGCGAGTTTGCCGATCAGATCATCCTCGAACTCGCGATTGATTACCTGCGCCGGGGCGCGACCGAGGACGCGAAACGCCTGATACAGTTGGGTGAGAATACACGGCCAAACCCCATCCTTCGAGCCTGGCAGGGGTGGATCGACAACGACCCGAGCGCGCTGGACACGCGAACGGAATTGAGTTTCATGTTTCCCTACCGTGTCGAGACCGTTCCGATACTCGAATGGGCGGTTGAGCAAAACGATCATTGGTCTTGGCGCTACCTGCTCGCCCTCAACCTCTGGGCCCGAGATCGAGAGAACGAGGCAGCCGTACAATTGTCGTCTGTCGGCAATGATGCCAACTTCGCTCCTCTGTACGTTGCGCGCGCATCTCTCCTAGCACGAGTACGACAACAAAACCCTGAAGATGACCTGCGGCGAGCGGCCGAACTCAGCCCGGATGACCGCATGATGCAAATTCATTTAATAAGGTTTCTCCAGGACCGCGGTCGATGGGAAGAAGCACTGACGGTATCGGCCGCCAATCGCTCGCGTTTCCCGAACGACTTCAATCTCGATCTTCTTCATGTCCGGTCTTTGAACAATCTGGGACGTGGTGGTGCGGCCGTCGATATCTTAGACGTAATACACGTCCTTCCCTCAGAAAGTGCACGCGAGAGTCATCGCCTGTACGAACAAGCCCATACGCTCGTTGCCCTGGACGCCATGGAGCGCGGTTCGTGGGAGACGGCGCGCGCACATCTGTCCACCGCGCTCGAGTGGCCGGAACGGCTCGGACAGGGCCGGCCCTACGAACCGGAAGAGCGACTGGTTCGGTATCTCCTGGCTCAGACGGAACACGCACTCGGCAACGAAAACCGTTCGAGGATCGAGTTTGAGTCAGTCATCAAGACCGGTCAACGCACGAACGAAGAAAACGGTTGGCATGCCCTCACAGTATCGGCGTTGGCTTTTCTTGATCGACTGGACGGGGACACCGCATCGGATCACGGCTACGATACCATGACGCAAACCGTCGCGGCCGCGTTGTACCACGCGGTGAAAAACGGAAACTCCATTGGTGCTGGGGCCAGGCAAATCGCTTCCGATCACCCTGAGTGGTTTACTGATTTGGATGGACAGCTTCTATTGCGGGCATTACTCGTCTCGACTGAGCGCCGTTAACCAACATGCACTGCGAACTGCTATGACAATCCAAAGACATACAACTGCATTCACCTTTGTGAGTGCCACATTGCTGATGTCGTGCGCAGAAGCAACGCCACCCACGTTGTACCACGCGCCGCAGATCCCAAACGTCATCGATGGCGTGGTGTTCGAGGCAGGCAATTGGGAACCCCACCTACCGGCCGGGGATGAAGGCAG
>JAZDDD010000399.1:0-4530 GCA_036679545.1 Gemmatimonadota bacterium
CTGGAGCTAGGCGCCGCGGTGAATTGTGTCTGGTTGGTATTCAACCACCACATGAAACCGTAGTTTGGCTGAATATCAACCGGTGTTGTCGCGTGCTCCACCCAATCCTGCGAGACAATTTGTTGGTCTTGCCATTTTCCTTTTCGAAGAAAAAGATATCCGAATCGCGCATGATCACGGGTGGATGCCCAGAGACCCCCGCCCCAATGTCCGCCTCCGCTCACGGACTGGACCCGAATTCCATCCATGTCCGTCCAGGACGTTTCGTATCCGTACCATCGCCAAGTGGTGCTCGCGCCGATTGGATCCATGACCCTCTCCCGCAAAATGGTGGGGAGTGCCCGTCGCCATACGTGTAATAAGGAATACGACAGAAGATTGACTCTGACGTCATTGTACTCCCAAAACGTGCCGGGTTCGTTGATCTGGCGGTCAATGCCTTCTCGCCGGTCGGCGATGTCCGGTTTGCCAAATAATTCACCCTGCCACTCGCTCGTTTGTTGCAAAAGATGTTTCCATTGGATTCGTGTGTTGTTCGATCCGTCGAACGTCCCGTCCTGTACGAGTTGATTGACCGGATCGTCTAACGATTCGATGAGCCCCTGGTCGTACGCGAGGCCGGCCACCGTGGACAGATAACTCTTCGTCACACTGAAATTCATATCGACACGACGTGTATCACCCCACTCTGCCACGATGTATCCGTGTCGCAACACGATACCATTGACACCGCCGCGCGGTTTGGTTGGACCGACGATGTCTTGATGAGGAATACCGGCAAACCGTTCACGGAGCCATTTGCCGGCGTCGCGTGACAAGGCCGTTTCGTGTGCGTTCGCGTACGCGATGGCCTCGTTGAGCCGCGTGGCGTTCATGCCCAACGCCGCGGGCTCACGTACTTCCCAATCGCTGCCGAAGCCCGGATAGTAGCTCGGACCGGGAAGTACTTGCGTGGCCTGGCAGGCGCTGCATAACAGCATCAGTGGCGCCAGACCGAGGAGTGGCGTCATATTGACGCCCGAGGATTCGGTGCTATACCACGACATGCGGATCTCCCTCGAGTGGCGGTTGTTGCATAGCCTAAACATGCCGCTGGGCCATCGTTTCCGCGAGTACAACAACGATAACGTGCGATTCGGAACCCCGAGACGCGTACTTTACTTTAGTCTAACGACTGTTTCCAACAGCCCGTGTGGTAAGAACGTATGCTTACGAGGCGTCCTCGGCCCCAGAAAGAGCTGAATTTGTGCGTTTAAGATGTTTTTGCCTAGCTGCGTTGACGTGGTGTGTTGCCGCGGCCGGCCCGACCGAATTGGATGCCCAGCAGCGGATGACGCTGACCCGTCTCACCGGCCCGATCGTGCTGGATGGCCGCGTCGACGAGGCGGCGTGGGATGACGTCCAGCCACTCCCCATGACCATGTTCACACCCACCTTCGAAGGAGAACTCACGGAACGTACTGAAGTCCGCGTCGCGTACGATGAAGCTTATGTCTACATGTCCGGCAAGTTGTACGATTCGGATCCCACGCAGGTGCGGAGTAACACGTTGTATCGGGATCAATACAGCGGAGATGATTTACTGGCAATCGTGCTGGATACGTACAACGATTACGAGTCCGCTGTGTGGTTTACCACCACACCCGCCGGTGTGCGGACTGACCGTTCGGTTTCCTTTGACGCGGAGTTCAGCAGCGGGCGTGCGATGAACGCCAACTGGAACTCGTATTGGGATGTGGCAACGTCGGAGACTGACGAGGGTTGGTTTGCAGAATTCCGCATACCGTTCTCGAGTCTCGGCTTCCAGGACGATAATGGGAAAGTCGAGATGGGGATGATCGTATATCGATTTATCGCCCGGAAAAATGAACGTCAAATCTTTCCGGCGATTCCGCCCAATTGGGGTTTGGCGTTTGCGAAGCCCTCCCAATCGCAACGGATCACGATGGAAGGGGTGTACGCTGCAAAACCCGTGTACGTGACACCGTACGTGCTCGGTGGTCTCGATCAGGCGGCGGAACTGAATGTTGCGGGTACCGCCTTTCGCATGGAAAGTGACAGAACCAACGAAGTCGGTGTCGATGTAAAGTATGCCGTGACCAACAATCTCACACTCGACGCCACGGTCAACACGGATTTTGCTCAAGTCGAAGCGGATTCACAACAGGTCAACCTGACACGCTTTTCGTTGTTCTTCCCTGAGAAACGACAGTTCTTTCAGGAACGTTCTAGTCTGTTCGACTTCAGTACGGGTGGCTTTTCCCGACTGTTCCACAGTCGCCGCATCGGCCTGGACCCGAGCGGCGATCAAGTACGTATTCTGGGTGGTGCGCGCTTGGTGGGGCGGGTGGCAGGAACCGATATCGGTTTCTTGAACATGCAAACCGCGGCGCGTGATGGCCTCGCATCCGAGAACTTCGGTGTGGCACGTGTCAAGCGACAGGTGTTCAATCCGTATTCGACCGTCGGCGCCATCGTTACGACGCGTGCGAACACCGACGGCGACTACTCCATCGGTACCGGTATCGACGGAGCCTTTCGGGTCGTTGGCGATGAGTACTTCACGGTCAAGGTTGCATCGACATTTGATTCCGATGGGACGGGCGCGGTCGGTCGTAACCTAGTTGATGGGAGCCGTTTCATCGCGCGATGGGAACGCCGCAACCAGAACGGATTTAGTTATTCGGGAGACTTCATACGTTCAGGCCGTGAATACAATCCTGGTTTGGGTTTCGCACTCCGCAGCGATTTCACCCTACTCCAGAACAATGTAAGGTATCAGCGGTTCCAGGGTCCCAATTCACCATTCCGGAGTATTTCAATTGGAAACCGGTCATCGACGTATCTACGCAACGGAGATCGCACTGTTGAATCGGCGTCAATTGTTCCAATGTTTGAAATGGAGTTCAAGAGCGGAACACAACTGACGTTCACGATGGAAAACACATACGAAAGCGTGTTGGAGACGTTCAACCTATCCGGTGTCACCCCGGTCGTTCCAGGGAATTTTTGGTTCCATGAAGGTCAGGCGCGCGTCATGTTGGCGCGGAGCCGTAGGCTGCGCGGCGCGGCTTCCGTGAGGGCCGGATCGTTTTACGACGGAAGCCGTGTGGCCATTACGGGAGGCCCAACGTGGAGCGTGTCGAAACACCTCGAGCTGGGTGGTGCGTACACGCTTGACCGCATTCGCTTCAACGATCGCGGCGAAGCGTTGAACTCGCATCTAGCCAGGTTGCGCATACAAACCGCCGCCGACATTCATCTGTCGGCCACCGCACTCGTCCAATACAGCAGTGTCAATGACCGTCTCAGTCTGAATGCTCGGATCAGGTATCACTTCCGCGAGGGCAGCGACCTGTGGATCGTCTACAACGATGATCTCAACACGGAACGCGATGTTCTTCTAGGTCCCCGGCTCGGCGTTTCGCAAGCGCGCCGCATGATGGTTAAATACACCTATACGCTGGGAAGCTAGGACTGCGCAACATTGAACGTTCAAACTCAACACTCAACTCTCAGCATCAACAGCCAACTTTCAGGTATCCAATTGAACGTTGAACGTTGATGCTGAGTGTTGAGTGTTGAACGTTGAACGTTGAATGTTGATCTGTCCTATTCTGTTCGAATCACGCTGACGGGATTGACATGCGCGGCTCGGCCTGCGGGTAAGAAAGCCGCCACCACGGACACCAAGAATACTAACCCCGTTACGCCTGCCAATACTGTCACGTCGTTCGGTTGTACTTCGTACAATACACTCGACAGTAAACGGCTGCTCATGAGTGAAACCAAAACGCCCACGATGAGGCCCGCGATGGCGGGACGTAGGCCTTGGGTGGCGACCAACCGCACGATGGTTCCGGTTTTGGCGCCCAGTGCGATGCGAATGCCGATTTCCCGCGAGCGGCGAGAGACCAAATAGGAAACGACACCGTACAGGCCGATGGCCGATAGTATCACCGCCAACCCCGCAAACGATCCGACCAGCATCAGGTAAAAACGCGTTGGTGCCAATTGTCGCGTGACGGCGTCACGCACTGTTTCGATGTTGCGCATGGGTACGCTCGGGTCGAGGATCTTCAATTCGGTGCGCAACGTGTTGACGAGTGGTGGACCGCCGGGCATACCCCGCACGCTGACTGTCATGAACGCCGGCCCAAACTGGGGGTGGGGTACATAGATCTCGGGCACCGGTTCACGGGTGAGCGAGCGGGACCGGATGTCACGTGTCACGCCCACGATGGTCCATGTCGGGTTGGTGTATCCAAAACCGGCTGTGATGTAAACGCGCTGCGCCAGCGGGTCCTCGTTTGGAAAATTCTCGCGGACGAATGTCTCGTTGACGACCGCCACTGGTGTTGAGCCACTGCCGTCCGTCGGTTCGATGCCCCTTCCGCGCAATAACGGCAGACGCATCGCATCGAAGTACCCAGATGTGATAGGACGAATGCTCCCGAAGGTTTCCGAGCCGTTCGGTGGTTCTGGTTGGCCCTCAACCAAGACCTGGCCGGTAATGTTCCCGCGACCGAG
>JAZDDD010000004.1:0-4872 GCA_036679545.1 Gemmatimonadota bacterium
CACGTGGGTGTTTGAAGGCGCAGACGGTCGTGACTACGCCTACATCGGAACGTTCCTGCATGATTGGATGAAAATCTGGGACGTGACCGATCCAAACGCACCCGTCGTCACCGATTCAATTCAGTTAGACGCGCGCCGCATCAATGACGTCAAAATTCACCCAAATAATCGTGTCGGAATCGTGACACGCGAGGGTGCATCTAATCGCCGTAACGGCATCGTCCTGTTAGACCTGAGTAACCCCGCGCACCCACAGGTTCTGTCAGAGTACATGGACACCGTCACCGGCGGCGTACACAACGTTTGGATCCTCGGCGATGAAGACCTGATCTACGCAGCACACAACGGCACGTCAGAAATCCACATCATCGACATCTCCGACCCCAGCGCACCCTTCGAGGCTAACCGATGGGGATTGGACAAACCGGACAAGAGCCTTCACGACGTCATCGTTCAAGATGGTTACGCGTATTTATCCTATTGGGACGACGGGATCATCATGCTCGACGCGGGGGCAGGGTCACATGGCGGCACGGGTGTCGCACCGGTTTTTGTCAGCCAGTTCAAATACCCCATTGGCAATACACACACGGCATGGCGAGCCGGCCGATACCTGTTCATCGGAGATGAAATATTCCCACCGGGTTGGGACGCGGACGCACCGATCGAAACTCGAGGTTACATCCACGTCGTAGACTATCAAGACCCTGAGAATCCCGTTGAAGTCGCCCGTTACGAAGTACCGGAGGCTGGTGCACACAACGTCTGGGTGGAGGGTGATCGGCTCTATGTGGGGTATTACCAGGGCGGACTTCGTGTCGTGGACATCTCAGGTGAGCTGCGGGGGGATCTTTACCGCCAAGGTAGGGAACTTGCAGTGTTAAAAACGTCAGATGCGCAGAGCACAACACCCAATTGGCCCATGACGTGGGGGGCTCAGGTCTTCAAGGGATTGATTTACACGTCCGACTTGAACTCAGGACTGTGGATCGCCAGGCTGGATGAAGAGGTAGTAATCCCATAGGGCATGCATACCATGCCGGGTAATTTTCGGGTGAGTGGGGAACGCTCGATTTCCAATAGGAGTTTAGTAGGAGAGGTGACACCACGCACATGAACGACTTGCCCGAAGATTTCTTCCCGGACCACTCCCCGGATGCCAACGACGGAGACGCCACCCCGGTGGCCCTCGTATCGACGTTGGAGCCGATGGATATCCGTGTGGGCGAAGTCCAGGACGAGACCATCCCGGATGGCATGGTGTGCATGGGTTCTTTCCTGAACGACCGCCTCATTGCGCGTAGTGCGGTTCCACCGGAGATGATCACGGACATAGCGGACCGCGACGTATTCTCCGAACCCGTCAGGATCGCACTTGCTGCGGTTGAACAGGACCCCGGTTTACAATGCAGGTTGTTTGCACTTTTACCCGCCGCCGCATTCGCAGAGGAACCTGAGGTCGAAGAACCATGGGCGGTAAGCGTGCCCAAGTTTGAGGACGCTTCAAAATCGGAGGAGATGGAGAACGCAGTCGTTCCACTTCTCCTTGGTCATATCGTACGGTTTCGGAGAGATCGCAAACATCCGGAAGACCTCGCGGCAGAGGCCGCGGACGTCTTGCGCACAATACTGGTAAAAGACAAACCGATGGGAGCGGTTGTCGACAAAATTCTGGAGGACCTACTCGACTCCTAAGATCGAGTAACCGCAGTCAGTTTTCTACGGCCTCACTTCGAGGTGAAATCCAGTTCTAAAACCGTTTATGTCGATGTCTGCCGCGTTTCGCCGAACGTAACCGGTCAAGAGACTGCCATCGAGCACAAGCGCAAACGTTGGGCTGAGTTGTTGCCTCACCTTTGCGCCATAGCGAATTGACTGGCCGGCTTTTGACAGAGACGTGTTGGTTATGCTGGTGGCCTGACTCGAAATACGAATCTCTGCGTTGGGCGTGATGGTTGTCGATGTTCCCAAAGGAACGTCGATCCGAAGACCCGTAGCGAACAGATTCCCACGCGGCAAGATGGCAGCGCCCGTGGGGGTGGGCTCGATTTGTGGATCACTGCGAAAAACATCGAACCCGTACACAGTTAGATTTGCGTTGCCCAACCCTTGGTTCACGGCCACGTAACCGATTATGCGGTTGCCAACACCGTTTCTGGTGACATCGTTGAGTTGGTCGCGTTCGCGTTTAGCGAAAATGCCCGCAACACGCACATACGTTCTGCGAGCGAGCGGGCCTTCCACACCGGTGCGAATGCGAAATTCGGCACCCGGGCGCAACCGTGTTGGCACGGCGGGGTTCTCTATCGGCGCATACTCCATGGGTTTGTTGAATGTGGCGCCAAACCCAAAAGCCCATTGCCCAATCGGCACGGCCGCAAC
This sequence comes from Gemmatimonadota bacterium, assembly GCA_036679545.1. GTDB lineage: Bacteria > Gemmatimonadota > Gemmatimonadetes > Gemmatimonadales > GWC2-71-9 > JAZDDC01. The sequence goes on from JAZDDD010000004.1 coordinate 2,383, forward strand.
GAAGCCACCACCAATGTCGCCACCGGCACCCAATGTCGGCGCCGTGAATCCGATAATTTCGCTGGAGATGGCACCCAACACCGACAACTCACTGGCGGGTACCGTGGTACCGGTTGGCGCCGAGCCATTCAGCAGTACGATAAGTCTTCCGGGAATAACATCGAAACTCAAACGCACTTCGGTATCGAGCGGACCATAAATGGCGTCGCTTGCCCCAGTCGCCCCATCGGCCGTTAGTTCAACGACTGAATAACCTCCGGACAACGCGAGCGACGTTCTCCGCCCGATCGGAACAGAAATTCCGACTGGGATAGTGAGCTGACGGATGCGTCCGAACCCGAGCCCGGGATCAAAGTTGTAACTCTCAAACAGAACCGCGGTCCGGAAGTATGTATTGCCCTGCGCGTTGACCGGTGCCGGCGCGACAACGGCCGCCAACACCAACCCGGTTAAAAGGACCTTGAGCGTCATGGTAGCCTGAACACGATTCGGATGGTCGTCGTTACACCGGGTGGTGGGGTGATATCTGGTGGCGGTGGCTCGGACGCAGTTGTTTGCGTTGAATTTTTTGACGCAACGGTGGCAGCATCATTCGCGCTTTCCGTGGTCTTTTCTGTGTGAGTTGCGGCAAGATCCCCAAGAGCACCCTGCACCGCACCGGCCGCCACGTCCGTGACCGTGCCGACATCGTCCGCTCCACCTGGCGCCGCGGCCAACGTTGTGACCTGACCCGGCGAAGCCTGTTGAACGGCAGGCGCAGCCTGGGAAGCTTCTTGTCTGGTCCTGGCCTCTTGGAAACTAGGATCTGCTTGAACGGCGTTGCCGAAATGCACTGCCGCAGAGGTATAGTCACCCAACTCTTGGGCTTCCAAACCTCGTGAATACGCCAAAAATGCCGTGAGGTTACGCGTCCCGTTTTCCAAAATCAGTTGCCGTTCGGCTTCTGACAATCGATAACCCAACTGAACCGCCATCACGATGACGAGTTCCTTTTCCATCTGAATCAGGTTCCGAAACGGACCCTGGACCGAGTGCGGGCTCGTGACCGTACCATCAGAGAGGACCACACTGCCTTCGAGCCTCATGTTTTGCTCGTTCGGTATGTCCGCTAGACCTTGCACCATAGCACCGATCTGGAGGCGTTCTACCAGACGGAACGTCCTCAGCAGGGACAGGTCCGACATGATCATCTGGGCAAGCCCACGTGACAACGGCTGGTAAGATGAATCCCCTGATATCGCAAGTGGAAGGACAGCAATGACTTGTGGGTCAGGCTCTTGGGAGGTCAGCTCAGCTTCACGAGCGATGGCGTCTCGGGCTGACTGGGTGGCGCCGGCACGCCTGGCCAATAACTCACGCGCTCTGACCGCCGAAAGACCCCGAGATCTGGGTTGTTCGGCCGCAAATCTGGCGTACATGGCGATGGCGTCTTCGTAACGCCCCTGTTGCTCCAGGCAGGGCCCGCGAACCAGAGGGCCAATTGCGTTGGCAGGGGAAAACTGATTCCCCCGAGTGGCCATGGCCGTGGCACTATCACACTGACCCGCTGAAAAAAGGGCCGCCGCATAACGCAAAAGCAGGTCACCATCGGCTGGGCGCTGGGACACTTGAGCCTCGAGGGCTGGCAGCTCTTCCGGTGACACCTCCGCGATGTTCGCCGCCGGAGCACAAGAAAAAGCAACCGCGGAGACGGCCATTGGGAGGAAACCGTATTTCATCTTTGTTGGCATAAAGGCACTCTGTGTGTCGGATTGGCCGGCTTGGGATCGGTCCCTATATATAAGGTAAGGGCAAACGAGCCGCCGCACTGGTAGATGTCAGCTCAAGATGGAACCGCAGATTCGGTGCCGTCAAGCTCAAGCATCAAGGTCACCGCTACCATCAAATCTGGTGAGTATATCACGCATCCGGCGGCAGAGTTTTTCCATCTCTTGTAGACTTTCGAGCGTTTCCTCGTCGTAAGTCTCCGGGCTCATGAGCATGAGCTGAGCCTCGGCCATCAACGCCGATAACGGGTTTGCCAAGTCGTGCCGTAGGTCGCGGTAACGATTTTCTGAGCGATCGGTCATTCCGTCAAAGAGCGAAAGAGGTGCTGCAAATGATGGGTTCGGAGGTCCCAAACCGCACGCCACAGCTCAGGCTCACTTGGGGCGCAAAATACCTCCGCCGTGCTCAATGCATCAGCGGGCTCGCCCGGACCAAACAAGATGCGACCTCGCCAAACCCCGTCTTCGGCCTTTCGAATAACCACTCGGACGGGAATCATCGAGTCCCCGCAAAGGATATCCGGAAGTTCATGAAGTACGGGCTCGGACGGGTTCGTGATTCCGTACCGAGCAGAATCCATTTTTGTGGCACCTGGGTAGAACCGGGTAAATATAGTAACTGGTGGAGTTTAGAGAAATAGGAGTTGGCTGCCAGCTAAGGGCTACCGGCTACCCGCTACCCGCTACCCGCTACCCGCTACCCGCTACCCGCTACCCGCTACCC
>JAZDDD010000040.1:0-6941 GCA_036679545.1 Gemmatimonadota bacterium
CCCAAGCGCGATTGCCTGATCTCCCTTCCGTGCGGCGACGATGCTCGTGGCCAATTCCGGAAGACTTGTTCCCATGGCTATGACGGTCAACCCAATAATGCGTTGTGTTATGCCGAACGCACCCGCAATGGTTATCGCGCCCCGCACCATGAGATCGGCGCCGCCGGCGAGCCCGGCAATGCCGATGGCAATCAGAAGGATATTCTTGCCCCATGTTGTGGACCATGGCGCGCTTGCCCGGCTGACGTGTTCGACGTGTCGCTCGAGTTGTGCGGCCTCTTCCGGGGCAACCTCCTTCCGCGCCAGCCGGACCATGTATACCAAAAACGCCGCTAGCGAAAAGAGGAAGAAGGCGCCCTCCAGCCTGTCCACAAGCCCATCGCGGGACAGAAGGAGCATCATCCAACACGCGAGGACCATGAACGGATATTCGAGCTTGATGGTTTGCTGTCTGACAGGGACCGGCCGAATAAGTGCGGTTATGGACAGAATGATCGCAACATTGAAAATGTTCGATCCCACGATGTTTGAGTAGGCGAGATCCGTTTCGCCGCGAGCCGCCGCCCCCATGGACACGGCCAACTCTGGCATGCTCGTGCCTAACGCGACGATCGTCAGCCCCACCACCGCCGTGGATATCCGAGCGAGCAGGGCAATACGTGTCGCACCCTCGACCAGGTAATGCCCGCCACCCGACAGGATGGCAAACCCGATGCTCAGCTGGAAAATAGCGAGAAGGATCACAGTGCGTACGACACGGCGCTTTTGCCGTCGTCAGCTAACCAATCTTCTATGGGCACCGTTCGTCGGATGGCCCCAATATGGTTGTTGAACCAACTCATGAGCAGCATTGTCTCGTCAAGGTCATCCACCGAGAGCGGCCCGGTGTCCGGCTCTGGTTGCATATGGCGTTTGATGAGGGAGCGAAACGCCTCCTGTTCAAGAGGGGTCGTGGGCGCAGGTGCAACTGCTCGCACAGTGGCTCGGCGGATCAAGTATGCACGATCGTCTCCGTGTGCACCGGGATCCAGATAGACAAAACTCAAGGCATCGACCGCCGCGCGTGCCTGGGTGGTTGCGCGCAATAACCACGCTAAGACATCAAAACGAGTTCGCCACCAAGTTGCCTTTTCAAACTTCTTGTCGTCGCCGGCTTTGACCATTTCCTTGACGACGTAGTCGACGGGTGCGATGCCTCGCCCTTCGAGAAAGTCTATTGCGGTATCGACACGTCCCCGATAGTCATCTTCCGACACGAAACCGGCGCATGGTCCCGTACACGTTCCGAGTTCGTGCCGAAGACATTGTGCACGCAGTGTGGGCCCAAAGAGATCACCTTGCTCGGCAAATGTGATAGGTTGGCTCACCGAGCAATCGCGTAGTTGCATGAGGTCGTTTAGAACTTTGATGGCGTCGACGACACGTGTGCGACTTGTGAAGGGGCCGTAGTGTCTCGTTGATTTGTTGCCGGCGCCGCTACCGACAAAGACCTTTGGCGCGGGACCATCCGTGACTTTGATCAGCACGGGACGTCTCGTCTTGTTCATCCGGACATTAAACACGGGGCGGTGTTGTTTGATAAGCCGGAGTTCCTTGAGCAGTGCGGCAAACTCGGACGATACAAAATTCCACTCGATATCCGAGGCGGCGTGTAAGATGCGAGCGGCTTTGTCCTCGGGGTACGGAGCGCGAAAATACGAAAGCAGCCGAGCACGCACTTTCTTGGCCTTGCCAACGTACACAATGCGGCCGTCAGGTCCGATCATGCGATACACGCCGGGACGATCCTCACAAAAGTTTGTGACTCGTCTTTTGAGCCAGTCGAGATCGCAGGACGGTAGCGCAAGCATGTGGTCAGGCTCCTTGGCAACGCCAGCAGAACGTCGTCGCCCTGCCATCGATCTCGTGTGTTGTCGTCATGCGGGTTCCGCACATGCGACAAGGTTGGCCGTCACGTCCGTACGCATACAACGTCAATTGGAACGATCCGGGTTGTCCGGTTCCCGTTCGATAGTCGCGGAGGGTTGTGCCCTTTGCTTCGATTGCCGCGTGGAGGACATCGCGTACCGTGGTGCATAGACGTTCTGATTGGGCGGGCCTGAGTCTGTTGGCGGGGATCGATGGATCGATGCCGGCCAGAAAAAGCGCTTCATTGGCGTAGATGTTACCTACGCCAGCTAAAAGGCGTTGATCCATCAACGCTTTCTTCACAGCCTGTCTTGTCCTTTGGAGGATCTGGTGTAGGGTCTTGCCGTCAAATTCAGCACCTAAGGGTTCGGGTCCTATCCGGGCAGTATAGGTCCGCCACTGCCCTTCGTTCAATAGGGAAAAGGTGCCGAGCCGCCTGACATCCTTGTAAACCAACGTGCGGCCACCGCCGACCCCGGCGCGAAAGACCATGTATTGTTCCTCTGCCCGACGCAGACGCCGTTCGTAAACGATCAGGTTGCCCGTCATCCGTAGCTGGATGATGACGCGCAGGCCCGACTCCAAGAGCATGACGATATGCTTTGCACGGCGGGCGAGGTCTACGATGCGCGCATTGCTTACCGCATCGAGGAACTTCTTCGCAGTGATGCCACGAAGAACGTCAGTTTTGTAAAAACGTGGATTGCGGAGCTTGGCGTTGGTCAGCAGTGGCGCCAAGTCGCGAACGATGGTTTCGACTTCGGGGAGTTCGGGCATTTTTCAGCTGCCCGCTACCTGCTGCCAGCTACCTGCTGTACGGTCAATCTTCTTGCATCCTGTTTTCTTCGCGCCAACCGATGTCTCTTCGCGAGATTTTACCGTCAAACTCCACGGCGTCGGCTAGTGCTCGGCTTGCGGTCGCCGCCTCCGCAACGGTCTCACCCACACCTGTTGCTGCAAGTACGCGACCTCCTGACGCGGTGATCTCATCGCCATCGGATTTGGTGCCGGCATGAAACAGCAACGTGTTTTCGGGAAGTTCGGCAGGAATCGTGATGACCGCACCCTTTTTGGGGGACGATGGATATCCCTCTGATGCCAGGATTGTTGTGACAGCTGTCCGAGTCGTGTGTGGGGCCTGTCGTGAAGGATTAAACGAACCATCGGCGATGTCCCAAAAGATCTCGGCCCAGTTGACACGGCAGGCTGGAAAGACCACTTGGGCTTCCGGGTCGCCAAAACGACAGTTGAATTCCACGACGGACGGAGCACCGTCGGGAGAAATCATCAGACCGGCATACAGCACGCCGCTAAATGGTGCGCCGGCGTTGGCCATTCCCCGCAGAGTCGGTTCTATCACCTCCCGAGAAACGCGTTCCATGAGTGCGTCGGTGGCGATTGAAACCGGGCAATACGCTCCCATGCCTCCTGTGTTTGGCCCTTGGTCGTTTTCCAACAAGCGTTTGTGGTCTTGGGACGCCGGCAGCGTCAATGTGCGCTCACCGTCGGTCAGCACAAAAACAGAGAGTTCTTCGCCGACGAGAAAATCCTCCACCAAGACGGTTGTACCGGCGTTGCCAAAACGACCGGCGAACATTTCTTCTGCGGCCGAGCACGCTGCTGCGGTCGTCTCACACACGACGGCGCCTTTGCCCGCGGCCAGACCCGAAGCTTTTACAACCAATGGTTCGGCATGCGTCTGGATGTACGCGAGCGCCGTGCTGCAGTCGGTAAACGTCTGAGTGTGAGCTGTTGGTACTCCCGCACGATTCATCATGTTTTTTGCGAACGCTTTGGATGCTTCGATCTGCGCGGCCTTCTTGCTTGGTCCAAACACCCGGAGGCCTGCGGCCTCAACGTGATCGACGAGTCCTTCGGCCAGAGGTGTCTCCGGGCCCACGACTGCCAGATCGATTGAGTGTTCGCGCATCGCGGAAACAACCTCGCGATGGTCATTGATGTTCAAGGGGAGATTGGTGGCGATTTGGGCGGTTCCGGGGTTTCCCGGCGCACAAAAAACAGTGGCGGCCGGAGCAAGCGCCCAACAGAGCGCGTGCTCACGACCGCCACCACCGACGACCAGAATCCTCACTGGTTGGATGCGTTTTTTATCGCCTCTGAAAACGCACGGGCTGCTTTCTTGACACCGTCGGCTACTTCGCTCACGGCCGCCTTGGCTTCTTTTGCGTAGTAACCGGTGGCCTTTCCGATGTCCTCGCGCAAAGGCGGTTGCTCGTCAGGTTTGCTGCGATGAATGTAGTCGCCGCCCATGATTTTGTCGTACTCGCCGGATTCGTACCACGTTTTGAGTTCGGCCACTCGCAACGTGTGGAACGGGTGCGTTGCATCGAGCATGTTGATGATCTTGAAGATGGCATCGAGCGGGCCACCTGACTGTGAATATTCGGCGGCCTGGGACAGATACGCATTGAGGTTCGATTCACTCAACGTGTCTTGCGACCGAAGCGTCATCGTTTCGCCCTCGTTTGGTCCGCTCAGAATCTTTACCTCCGACGCCATACGTATACTGCCGCCGCCCGCTAGTTTGAGGTAGATACGCAATGTTTCGTCGCGATTTTGGCTACACAGCAAACCGGCGCGATCCGCGGACAACTCCGCCTTGCGAGACCATTCGAGTAACGCCAGCCGAATGGGTAGCAGTGCAATGCCTGCAAGAAACGGCAGGTGTTGGAACCCGATCGTTAGAATGATGACCAGGATGGTGCGGTAAAGCGCATGACCGCTCATCACGTGGCCCAGTTCATGGCCGATGAGCGCGCGCATTTCATCGTAGTCCAGCAATTTGACCGCGCCAGAGTTGAGCACGATGAATGGCTCGTCTACGCCATATGCACCCGCGTTGACCAAAGGGGTCTGCGACACGAACAGTGGGACTTCCTGTTTCCAATCGAGTGTGTCTTGCACCTCGAGCATCAGACTGTGCAGTTTTGGAAACTGGTTGGATCCGACCCGCACGGCGTTGGCTTGAAACATCAGGCGAATGCCGGATTCAGTGAGAAACCCGACTATTTTTTTGACGGCCTCATCGAAGCCCGGTACCGCCCGCAACGTTTGAAGCGCTGCGCGGTCAGCCGGATGTTCCCAACTCACCGGTGAAATATCGGTAAGTACCTTGCGTGGCCGGGCCGCGGGTACGCCGGTGGCGTCTGTCATGTGCTGCCTCCAAAGAAGTTGGGGGAGTACCCCCACATGCTAAATGGTGTTGCCTTTACCTACGCGCCGGGCGTGGGCTGAGGTTTCAAGTGTCCTATCGGCCTCCGATGCTGGCAACCCGGCCGGGTTCGGTGCGACTCCTGCCGCCGCCGCCCTGAAAGGCTTGCTCCAGATCTGCCATCAGGTCGTCACAATCTTCGATACCTACCGAAATACGGACCAGGCCGTCTGTGAGCCCCATCTCTTCCCGCATGGGTTTGGGCACCGCCGCGTGTGTCATGGAGGCGGGGTGTCCGATAAGGCTCTCGACGCCGCCCAGGGATTCCGCCAGCGCGAACAGTTTGGTTCGATCGACAACTGCCTTGGCTCGTTCGTAGGATCCCATCTCGAACGAAATCATGCCACCGAACCCGCTCATTTGGCGTTTTGCCAACTCATGCTGCGGGTGGTCGGGCAGGCCCGGGTAGTAGACATGTTGAATGTCGGGATGGTCGGCGAGCCATTGGGCAATACGACGACCGGATTTGTCATGCCGCTCCATACGGATCTGCAGCGTTTTTGTCCCGCGCAGGGCCAACCAAGAATCGAAAGGGCCCGGTATCGCGCCGGCCGCGTTTTGTAAAAATGCGATTTTTTCGGCGACCTCGTCGTTTGACGTAACCAGAATACCGCCGATCATGTCGGAATGGCCGTTTAAGAACTTGGTGGTCGAGTGCATTACGATATCGACCCCGCACTCCAGTGGTCGTTGGAACACGGGGGTTGCGAACGTGTTATCGACGGCCATCAACGCACCATTGGCCTTAGCGATCTCGGCGATCGCTGTGAGGTCCGCCAGACGCATCATTGGATTTGTGGGGGTTTCCAGGAAAATAAGCCGTGTTTCTTTTCGGATTTCGTTCGCCACCCGATCCAAATAACGAGTGTCTACAAAGGAAAAGCTCAAACCGAACCGAGCGAATATCTGCTCCATCAAACGATGTGTGCCGCCGTAGACATTGTCTCCGCAGATTATGTGATCACCTGCCGATAACAGCTTCAGGATGACCTCGGTCGCGGCCAATCCGGACGCGAACGCGAAGCCGTGATGGGCTCCCTCGAGCGACGCGACATTGCGTTCCAGTGCGTCCCGCGTGGGATTCCGGGTTCGACCGTATTCGAACGGCCAGTCCGTTCCCAGCTCAGGCTGCACGTAGGTGGAGGTCTGAAAGATGGGCGTCATGATAGCGCCCGTTGTGGCCTCAGGCTCCTGGCCGGCGTGGACTGCTCGGGTTCCGACGCCACCGGAGAGGTCGTGGTCTCTAGTTTTTGTCATGGGGTAGGCCAATTTGCTAGGAGACAACAACTTAACGGATTCTGACGACCGCCGGCAACTGGCCTGTACGTCGATATCGTCTCGTACCAATCAGGTCAACTGTTTGGTTGTCGATGACGACGAGAGCTTTCTGCGGGTCATGGTTCGCGCGTTGGAGCGTTGCGGTTATTGGACGTTGAAGGCGTCGTCCGCCGAAGAGGCTCTGGAGACGTTGGAGCAATATGACGTCGAAGTTGTCGTGACGGATGTTCACATGCCCGGGATGGACGGTGTGACGTTGCTTGGCAAGATTCGGGACCGTTGGCCGGACGTCGCCGTCGTCGTGGCGACTGGGATGACAGAAGTCGATTTAGCGGTGTCCTGTCTTCGGGGTGGCGCGCATGACTTCATCACCAAACCGTTCCAGATCGTGGACGTCCAGGCGCGGATCGATCAAGCGTTGGAGAAACGTGCGCTCATTCTCGAAAACAAGCGGTACCAACGCGACTTGGAAGGTCGTGTACAGGGGCAAGCGGCACGTATCGAGGAACTTTTTCTCGAGGGT
>JAZDDD010000400.1:0-5686 GCA_036679545.1 Gemmatimonadota bacterium
CCCGACGCATCTTATCGTTGGCAACGACGGTGGCGGCGCGGTGAGTTCTAACACGGGCCAAAGTTGGACGGATCAGGAGTTCTCTACCGCCCAATTCTATCATGTGGTCACGACGGCGCACGTTCCCTTTCACGTGTGTGGTTCACAACAGGATAACAGCACGCTGTGTCTACCATCGACGTGGAACGCGAGCCGTTTCGGCTTCGGCTCGGGTGGACGCCGGTTTGGTCGTAGTCAGCCACGCACGGACACCGAAGGTTCGATGAATGTCGCGTACCGCGCGGGTGGCGGCGAGCCGGGGTACATCGCGCCGGATCCCACGGACTTAGATTTGTTTTATTCAGGGACAAACAACGGTCGCTACATCGACAAGTTCAACCGTCGCCTGGGTACGTCCCGCGAAGTAAACCCCTATCCCTGGTTCTACTCGGGCGAACCGGCCAATGACATGGTTGAACGTTGGCAGTGGACGTTCCCCATTATTTTCTCGCCGCTCGATCCCAACACGTTGTATGTGTCATCCAATCGATTGTGGCGGTGGCGGACTACCGACGGCGGAAAAACGTGGGATGCGTTGAGTGGTGACCTCACTCGTGCCGACCCCAGCACGCTTGGGCACTCCGGCGGGCCCATAACCGGCGACATGAATGGCCCCGAGGTGTACGCGACCATTTTCTCTGTGGGACCCGGCAAGGTCGATATTGACGTCATCTGGACGGGATCCGACGACGGTCTCGTTCATGTGACACGAGATGGTGGCGCGAACTGGACCAACATCACGCCAGCGGATATGCCCGACTTCGGAAGAGTGAGTCAGATCGATGCGTCGGTGTTCGACGCTGGTCGTGCATACGTTTCAGCACGTCTACCGTTGCTAAATGATCTCTCCCCGTACATCTGGAAGACAAACGACTACGGACAAACATGGACGAAGATTGTGAGTGGTATCCGCGAGGACGCGTACGTTCATGCGGTACGTGAAGATCCCAATCGTGAAGGACTCCTGTACGCCGCCACGCAACATGGCGTGTACATCTCCTACGACGACGGCGCCAATTGGCAGGGGTTGAATCCCGCGCTGCCGGATCTCCCGGTTGTCTCCCTTATTGTGGAAGAGAACGAGCTTGTCATCGCAACACACGGGCGCGGGTTTTGGGTGTTGGACAACATGGCGCCGCTACGACAAGCTGTGCCTAACATGACCTCGGAAGCGGTAACCTTGTTTGGGCCGCCTGCGGCGTACCGTTCCGCGAACGGCATGACGCTTTCCTGGTGGCTTGCCGAGACGCCAGAAGATGCGAAGCTGGAGATCTTGGACGCCAGTGGTGAGGTATTACGGACTTACACACCGGCCGATTCTACACCGGCCGATTCTGCGGGGGAGCGGGATCGTTGGGCCGGACCGTCTTTGCCTGCGGATTCAGGGCTGAACTATATCCAATGGGATTTGCGAACGGCGCCCGCGGCAACCTTCCCCGGCATGATCCTCTGGGGGGTTCGCACCATGGCTCCCGTTGTGCCACCGGGCCAATACACAGTGCGTCTCACCGCCGATGGCCGGTCAGAGACGACCACCGTGGCGGTCAAGCGGAACCCGTGGATCACCGATGTCACCGATGCCGATCTTGTCGCACAATATGAATTCGGCAAGCTAATTCAAGCGAAAGTGAATGAAGCGAACGCAGGAGTCATTGCGATCCGACGAGTGAAGGTGCAACTCGAGGATCGGCTGGAGCAATCGGATGACTCGCGTTTGGCTGAGGCGGCGGAAAGACTGGTCACCAACGTATCGGAAGTCGAGTCCAACATTTACCAAGTACGAAATAGAAGCAATCAAGATCCACTCAACTTCCCGATCAAAGTAAACAACCGGTTGGCCAATCTGCTCTCGATGTCCGAGCGCGGTGATGGACGTCCGGGGCAGGGAATGCAGGACGTCTTCCAGATTATGGTTGACGAATTGCGAGGCTACACGGATCGCCTAGCCGAAGTGTGGGTCACCGACCTCACGGCCGTGAATCGGGAGTTGGCACGACTCGGTTTGGATGCGTTGGATCCTGGCGACGAAATGACGCCATTGACCTCAGAGTAATGCGTCAGGGATTCATTGTAGGTCAAGAAAACTGTGGGCCGCCGTGGCCGACGGGTGCCTAGCTGGGTAGTAAACCGATATCCGCGAGGATGGCTCGGTACCGCGGTACGTCGATCAGTGAACGCAGTTCCGGACGTGTCGTGACCGTACCAAGTCGGGGATGCCGATTTCGCAGCGCGCGTTCGAGTCTGGAGAGAGCGCCATCCGTGTCGCCGAGCAGTTGATGAAACACGGCCAACATGATGGGTTCAGCCTGCATCAACTCGATAAGCGCAGGGCTCAACGTGCCGGACGTACCCTGTTCCGCGTGTGCGATACTGGCGGTTACGAAGGGCCCAAACAAGCTTGCGTCGGGCACGGCACGCCGTTCAGCGTATCCCTCAAACGCGTTCATGGCATCGTCCGCACGCCCCTGCGAAAGAAAGAGCAAACCGAAATCAAGCCACGTGGCCGCGTCTGTGGGGTCCAACGCAAGGATCTTCCGGCCGCTTTCGATAGCCGCTTCAGGGTCGTCGAGGTTTCGATGGACCTGGAGTAGTGCACGATGAGCCGATGTCGATAGCGCGTCGCTCTGCACCGCAGCACGCGCATGCACGAGTGCTGCGTCGAGTCGACCTCGTGCAACTAAGAGTCTGGCGTAACGTTCGCGGACCAAGGGGTCTTCCGGGGCGTTTTCCAAGGCTCTGACGTATTCGCCTTCGGCGCCATCCCAATTGTACGAGAACGCCTTCACATCGCCGAGCACCACCCGAGGCCCCGCGAGTCGTGGGTTCAGGCGCAGGGCAGTTGATGCGGCCTGAGCCGCCGAGACGAGCGATTCTTCCGGTGTGGCAACGACGCCCAAGTTGACGATTGCGAGCTGCGCCTCCGCCAAACCTGCGTACGCACCCGCAAACCCGCTGTCGAAGCCGATTGACATCGAGAAATTCATCACCGCATCGGTGAGGCCGGCCTGTGTTTGACGGTCGAGATTGTACTGACCCCAGAGGTACTTGTCATAGGCCATGGGGTCCGTCGTCGCCGCCGCAACCTCAGGTGATGAACTTTCCGCCACCAATTCGCCCCGAAGCTCGGCCACGAGAGATTGAGCAATTTCGGCTTGTACGGCGAACACATCATCGACCGTTCGATCGAAGTGGTTTGACCACAGCTGTGCACCGTCTTCAACGTTGACCAACCGAGCCGAAACGCGAATGTCGTTACCGATTTTGCGCACGTCTCCCTCGAGAACGGAAGCCACACCGAGGGTACGGCCGATTTCTGTGATATCTGCGTTGGCGTCGCGAAGTGTGCGGGTGGAACGGTGGCCGGCAACCCGGAGACCTTTGATTCCCGAGAGCACAATGGTCAACTCGGCGGATAGCCCGGCAGCGAAATACTCATCTTCTTCAGCGCCGATGTTTTCGAACGGCAACACCGCGATTGTGGACATCTGTCGGTCGGACGTGCCCGTTTGATCGAAGAACCCGAACGACCACGCAGCAAGACTTCCCACCACTACGGCGCCGGCGACACCCATGGCGATTCGTCGGACGCGATGCATCGTTGGCCATGCGGCGGACCCCCGCGCGCCCGTCACCGCGATCGAGCTGCTGCTTGTCTCGCCGGACTCGATCAACGCCAGGGTTTCGGCGAGTTGCGCGCCGTCCTTGAATCGATCCACCGGGTTTTTGGCCATGCACTTCGTGACCACGGCCTCGAGTGCAGGTGTCACCGATGGACGCATGACGCTCGGTGATGACACTTTTTCTAAGGTGTGTCGAGCCATCATGGCTTGGAGGGTCGGGGCGGGGAATGGAATTTGACCGACGAGTGTCTCGTAAAGCACGCAGCCCAGGCTGTACACGTCGGCTCGGCTGTCGATATCGGGATCCCCCGCCGCCTGTTCCGGGCTCATGTAAGCCGGTGTGCCGATGGAGGTTCCGGTTTGGGTCAAACGCTCACCGCCTGCCGCGCTGACCGCGCGTGATATTCCGAAGTCGGCAACCAACGCGTGACCCTCCGACAGCAGGATATTGTCGGGTTTGATGTCTCGGTGGATGAGGCCGTGTTTGTGCGCGTGCCCTAAGGCCTGGGCTACTTCACGGCCGAGTCGTACCGCCTCCGCAATCGGTAGCTGCTTCTCCTTCGCAAGTCTTTGTCCCAGGGAGGGGCCGTCCACGAACGGCATCACGTAATAGAGTATACCGTCCGCTACGCCGGAGTCGTATAACGACAAAACATGCGGATGATTCAACCGCGCGGTGAGACGGATTTCCTGGAGGAACCGTTCGGCACCAATAGAGGAAGCAACCTCGGGACGCAAGGTTTTTATGGCCACCGGACGTTCGTGCTTTATGTCGCGCGCAAGGTAGACCAGGGCCATGCCACCGGTACCGAGCAGGCGTTCAATGTCGTACCGGCCGGTTAGGGCCGATCTCAGTACGTCAAGTTGTTCGTCCACGGTCCACGAGCGATTTCAGGGGAATCGGTAGAATAGAACGGATGTCTCAAATCGGTAAGGGGGATGTACGATTGTAAGTTCCCTACCGTAACTTCTTATTAGGGGATTCCAACAAGGTGGGGTGCGGTGACCGAAGGAAAGCGGAGGCCTGCGGGGGAATTTGTCCACCCGCCCACTCCCGATGATGAGCCGGCCCGGCTCGTGGCGGTGCAGGCATACGATATTTTGGATACGCCCGAAGAGGAGGCGTACGATGACCTCACGCTGTTGGCGTCGTACATCAGCGGGGCGCCGATGGCGCTCATCAGTATTATCGACAAAGACCGGCAGTGGTTCAAGTCACGCAGGGGCACCCAGGTGAAGGAGACACCGCGCGAGGTCTCGTTTTGTGCGCATGCAATCGTCCCAGGTGAAGGAGACACCGCGCGAGGTCTCGTTTTGTGCGCATGCAATCGTCCATCCAGAAACGCTTGTTGTGCCGGACACCTTAGAAGATCACCGCTTCGCATTCCACCCCATGGTGCTTGATCAACCCAATATCAGATTCTATGCGGGCGCCCCACTGCGGGTTGCGACGGGGCATACGTTGGGGACTCTCTGTGTTATGGACCGAGTACCGCACGAGCTAGACGAGAAACAGATTGCGGCCCTCGAAGTGTTGTCCAGACAGGTTGTGGCGCAGCTCGAGCTACGTTATCAACTTGCGGAAAGTAAGCGAATGACGGGGTTGTTACCATTCTGTAAACAATGCGGGAAAATGCGAACTGACTTTGGGGATACGTGCGCGTCGTGTCTCACCCATTTGTCAGCTTGATGTCCCGGACAGTAGGGAGATACTCATGAAGATGTGGATCCGTGCCGGTATAGCGTTGATTGTCGCGTTTACGGGAACAGCAGATCGTGCAACGGCCCAACGGCCGGAAATGAAAGACATGGACACGTTCCCACGACCCATTGAGGCGGCGGACAACGTGTGGATTGAGGAACTTACCACGCCCGAGATCCGTGACATGCTCGTGGACGGTTATAACACAGTGCTGATTCTCACCGGTGGTATCGAGGAAAACGGACCGTACCTCACCACCGGGAAGCACAACCACGTGCTCAAGGTCATGGGAGAATCCATCGCACGACGTTTGGGAAACACGTTG
>JAZDDD010000401.1:0-7442 GCA_036679545.1 Gemmatimonadota bacterium
TCACATGTCGAATCGTGTGCATCGTTCCCGCAACGGAGGCCAGACGTGGCAGACCATCAGCCCCGACCTGACAACATCCGATCCGGATCATCAGGGCTTTGCGGGTGGACCCATCACTAGCGACGGGACCGGTGTCGAAGTGTATGGTACCGTGTTTTCATTCGAGGAGTCGCATACAGAACCTGGTGTATTGTGGGCCGGTAGTGACGATGGACGTGTCCACGTGTCGCGTGACGATGGATCCACCTGGAGTGACGTCACTCCAGGCGATCTTCCCGTCGGCGCCACCGTCAACGCGATCGACATATCTGTTCATTCACCGGGGCGGGTGCACTTCGCGGCGTTTAAGTATCGCGAAAACGACATGCGACCATTTGTCTTTCAAACAAACGATTATGGTGAAAGCTGGGAGCTGCTCACCGATGACAATGGGATTCCGCAATCTCATTTTACGCGTGTTGTCCGAGAAGATCCTGAGCGACGCGGTTTGTTGTACGCCGGCACAGAGTTCGGAATGTATGTTTCGTTTGACGACGGTGAACGGTGGCAGTCGTTCCAACGCAATCTGCCAGTGACGCCAGTGACGGATATACAGGTCCACCAAAACGACTTGGTTTTGTCCACGCAGGGCCGGTCGTTTTGGATTATGGATGATCTAACGCTTCTTCACCAGTTAACTGACGATGTCACGACCGCGCCGGCGCATTTGTTTGAGCCCAAGGTTGCCCATCGCGTATTTTTTGGTGGTGGTTTCCCTGGTGGCGGGGCCACGTCACGGCGTGCAAAAAACCCAGCCGACGGTGCGGTCATCACGTACTCGCTGTCAGAGACGGTCGAAGATCCGATCACAATCGTCATCATGGATGCTCGTGGTGATACGGCAAAAACCTTCTCTAGCGAGGAATCAACTGGGCCCGACCTTGGTGCGTTCGCTGCTCTCGCCGAACTGTTTGGTTTTGGTGGCGGCGGGAACCTGTTGGCGAAAACGAAAGGAACACATCGTATTGCTTGGGATCTTCGTTATCCCGCACCGCGACTCCCCCAGGGCACAATCGTGTTTGGAACCGTCTCGTCTGCGGCGGTACCGCCGGGCATGTACACCGTCTCCTTGTCCGTGGGTGATGAGATGCACGTGCAAGACCTCGAAGTTCGCAGCGATCCGAGGACGATGGTAGCCAAGGCCGAATTCGATCAGCAATTTGAGTTTTTGTCTGAGTTGGGCGACATGATTGAACAACTGGCGGAGCGAACGGATGCTCTGAGATCGGTGCGCGAGCAGTCCGGCGTGTTGGCGAATCGGGCAAATGATGCCGGTTTGTCTGAGGAGAACGTCGCCACGGTTAAAGAGGCGGCCGACAGCCTCGCAGGGAAGCTCACCGGTGTTGAACAAGACGTGTTGCAAACCGAAAACGTGAGTTTCTATGATCCGCTAGACAATCCGGGTAGACTTGCTTCCCAATTGGTTTACCTCTACAACGTCGTGGCCGGAGGGTTCGGGGGAGTGAACTCGGGCCGGCCTACCGACAGTGCCGTCGAGCGTATGGCCGAGTTACGGGGCGAAGTAAATGGCATCCTCGGTCGGCTCAATAATATCTTTGAAGAAGATCTTGCGGCGTTCAATGAACTCATTCGTTCATTGGGTTTGGATCCGGTCGTCGTAAAGACGGATCGGCCGTCAATCAGTTGAGGGCGTTACGGTGAGGGTTGTGATGCAACAGAGTTTCCGAGATTCCTTGGCCTTGTCGATTCTGGCGTTGACCGTTGGGTGCAGCGGCCAAGCCGGCGATCCGGTGAAGATCGGCACGGCCGAAACGCGCGGCGTGCTATTCGATTCGATCATTGCGATGACGAAACGGCGTGAGGCTTTTTCTCCGCCAAAGGAAACCAGCCTCAACTTCTCGCCGCTGGCTGATATGCGTGCGTTGCGTTCAGACGTAGTAAACGCATCGAGCGAAGAGGAACTCTTTTTTGCGTTGACGAAGCTGAGCAACGCGCGGCGGGATCATCATCTACATGTTACCCAGGTCGAAGGAGGATTGCAGGTTTCCGATACGCTCGAATTGACGGCACCCATCCTTGTTCTGGCGGACTATTCCGATATGGAGGCTCCGTCATTCTTCGTCGCAGCGGTGGCAGACCATCCGTCTGTTGTGCGGGACGACGCGATGGCTTCAGGGGATTGGATTGTCGCCGTTAATGAGTTGTCGATTGCGGAATACGTAGAGTTGTTTACTCCGTGGGTCATTCACTCCTCCACGCACGGCCTGTTTTGGGATTTGGCGCGGGATCTTCCACGCCGAAGGTCAGTCGTTCCTCCGTGGCTGTATCGTGACAAACTCGAATTGGAGTTGGAACGCCAAAATGGCGAACGCTACACTGTGTCGCTACCGTACGTCGATCCGGGCGGCATCTCCATTCCCGAGGCGGAAGAGAACCCATATCCTGGCTTTACGACCGTGTTAGAGCGGTTTGACTTTAACGTCCTTCTGCCCGACGATGGTCGATCCGTGGTCATTTTGCAATGGCTCGATTTTGAGTATGAGTTAATTCAAGACGTTGTGGATTTGATGGAATTCGCCCAGCGGGAAGGAATTCTCAATCACGCGCTCGTGATTGACGTTACAAACAGCAGCGGTGGTGCTCGCGGTGCATACGCCATTCAGCGGCTTGTAAACAAGCCATTCAAAACGACGTTCGGCAACGTACGCTTGAGTGATGCCGGTGAGGCGTTCATTCGTCAGTGGAGCGAGGCCGCCGACCCGGTTGATCCGGCTCCCGAAATCTTCGGTTTGAATGAAAGTAGAAGTTGGTTGCGCGAATGGGCGAGAACGGACGCGACATTCGACATAGCTGAAGGATTGGAGTACACGAGGCCGGTGCCGTTCAAGTTGGCGCACCTGCCAAAGGATGCCGATGGGATCCTGCAACCGGCGCCGGTTCACTTTTCCGGACCGATTGCCATCATCGGCGGCCCAAGGGGTGGGTCCCATCTCGACCAGTTCGTGTCAATGTTTGCCGACAACGACCTGGCCTACATCGTAGGGATGCCGACTGGTGGTTACAGCAACACGTGGGAAGCAAGTGAAGTACTGACTCTGCCGGGTACCGATCAACCACTCGTCGAGTTCATGTGGAATATCGGACATACACTCCGTCCCAATGGAGAGATCCTCGAAGGCAATGCAGTCGTACCAGATCGCTACTTGCCGCTCAACCGTTCAAACTTTCGCACTTACCACCAGATGTTATTGGGTGCAGCATTAGAGGGCATCGATCGGCCTTCGAACTGAAAACGCCACATTGTATCAAACTACAAGGAGAGCGTCATGAGTGGAAAGCAATTCGCGTCAGCTACGGTAGCCGGAGCGGTGACTTTCTATGTACTCGGTTTTCTGATGTGGGGTCTCGCTTTAACTGGGTTCTTCGAGGCCAACACGGGATCAGCCATCGGCGTCATGAAGGATCCACCGGACCTCCTCATGCTCGGGATTGGCCAACTGGCATTGGGAGCATTGCTGACCCTGATTTTCGGGAAATGGGCAACCATCTCAACGGCAATATCAGGTATGAAGGCTGGAGCCATGATAGGTTTTCTCGTGGGCCTCGGGATTGATTTGACACTTTACGGAACGACGAATTCTTTGAACCTGACTGCGACGCTTGTTGATACATTGCTGGTGACCGTTCAATGGGGCGTTGCTGGTGCCGTGGTGGGCGCCGTGTTGGGTATGACGAAATAAGGTTGAATTGATGCTACGCAAAGCGAAATTTTTTCTGCGGCGTGCAACCATGGTATGGGGTCTGTGAGGAGCATGACTTCAAAGGCGTCTTAGTTCACCACTCGCCAGACGGTGGCGATACTTGGACTGAGCCACCTCGCATTGGGGAAAAAGGCATTCGCAATCCGTAGACCAAGACACCGACCATTGCCGTGAACACTTCTGGTATTGTCGGCGTAGTGTGGTACGACGGCCGCGCGCATTCGTGGCACGCCCGTGACGAGTTGTATTTCTCGTACTCCGCCGGTGGCGGTGTCAGCTTTTCTCACCCCACGAAGATTTCAACACAATCCTCTTGTCCGTTCACACCGAAAAACGTGGATGCCGCATGGCGTTGGCCTGGTAGCGGCGACTACATTGGCATGGTTGATTTGCCTGACGGCGGCTTCCTGATCGTTTGGCCTGACAGCCGCGACGGAACATACAGACTCAGGGCTGTGAGATATCGAAGTTCGTTAGAGCCCAGTGTTTTGCGCCCTACCGCCCCGCCGGAACTGAACCGATCGTCTGCTCGATCTGCTCCATGAACGCCGGTACCATGAGTCCGAACTCCCGATAAGCGTCCAGCGAGCTGCGGATCAGTTCCGTTCCTTCAACCACGTGACCTTGTTGTATCAAAGCTAAACCAAGGCCGGCGCGTGACTCAGCGGCAAATCCACTCTCGGCTCCCATAAGGGTCTCGCGGAATTGCAGGGCATCTTGGAAATGTGACTCCGCCTGTTCTCCATCTCCCAACATCCAGTATGCACGACCGAGCCATGTCTGGGCTTCCGCGACGTAGGACGATTGTCCGTTGGCCGACACTTGCGCCAACAGCGGAAGAACCAATGTGACCGAGTCCGCGGCGGCCTGAGCACGTCCCATATCGAGAAGGATGTTTGCTCTGTGAACGCGCATGCGCGCTGCGCCTTCCCCATCGATGCCAGCGAACGAGGCCTGCACGGTGATAGCGGTGTCCATCCACTGCAAGGCTTCCTCGTATCGACCCTGGAATTGGACGGTAATTGCAATGTTCCGCGCGCCATTGGCATACAATCCGACGTTGCCAGCGGTTTGCCCTTGCTCGGGACCTACGGCGGCACCGAAGATCGCCAAGGCTTTGCGGAATGATGTCTCCGCATGCGGATAGTCGTGCATGAAGGCATAGATCGTGGCTGCGTTGTTGTGACTCGATGCCACCGCTTGTGCGCTGTCACCGAGGACCTCGATGCGTCGCCTCAAAACAGTTTCATTCATCTCCAATGCACGTTCATGCTCTCCGGAGAAGAGGTGTGCCTGCGCCACGTTGTTCGCGATTGTAAGTACCTCGGGGTTTTCGGGCGGCAAGAGTTGCTCCAACATCTCCAGCGCTTGGCCGAAATACGTTGCTGCCGCTTTAAAGTCGCTTATGACATAATAGTGCGTGCCGATTGCGTCCAAGCTATTTGCAATGCCGCTGTGAATTTCGGGCAATGTGGCACGCCTGACATCGAGCGCCTGCTCCAGAAGCTCGAGACGCTGTTCGGGAGCCTCCACGATTTGCGCCAGCGTCGTGACCGCGGTGGCGACATTCGGATGCTGTTCTCCATGGACGTCGCGCTGGAGTTGCACGACTTCGCGCAGGAAAGGTTCGGCGTTTGGACCTTCCATGATCGACCTGGCGTCGGCGAGATTCAAAGCAATCGCAGCTTCGACCGGGTCTGGAACTGGAGTTAGACGACGTTTTTGATCCAGGGCGTCCTGCAGAATGTCGGCGGCGTTGCGTATCTGATTGCGTCCGAGGTACACCTGTCCGAGCACGTGTTTCATACGGACTTGCATGTCCGGTTGTTCTGCCAGGTCGTCGATGATCTTCTGCTGGCTTTGTTCGAGAAAAACTCCGACCGGCATCGTGTCCGCAGCGGCGTCCACTGTGGGATCGGTGGTGCGAAATAGGTCGACGAGTACTTGCACCACTTGCTCCGCTCGATCCCGCTCACCCTGGGCCGTGTCGCGCTCCGCCGCTATGGCGCGCGCCTGCACCGCCGTGACTGCGCCAAACCCGACGATGAGCGTTGCGATGGCAGCCGCCGCTGCAACCCCCCAGCGGTGCCGCCGCACGAACTTCGTTGCACGATAGGCGACGGTGTCGCGAGAGGCTTTGACAGGCTCGTCGTCGAGATAACGCTGCACGTCGTCACTCAACTCTCTTGCGGATCCGTATCGTCGCTCGGGTTCTTTCCGCAAGGCTGTGAGGATGATGTTGTCCAGTTCTCCTCGTAACGCTTTTTGTTGGGTGGCGTCGGAAGTCGCGTTGCTCGGCCTAACCGGCTCCTGTTCGAGAATCGCCTGTTCGACGTCACGACGCGTTGGCTGTTGCAGCCCGTACGGGTTTTGACCGACCAGGAGGCGGTACATCAGAACGCCCAGGCCGTATACGTCTGTCGATGTCGTGACGGGTTCCCCTCGAACCTGTTCTGGCGCCGCGGTCTCCGGCGTCATCAACAGCGAACCAGTGAGTGTTCGGGGAAGGGTGAACTCTTCGTCCGGTTCCAGAAGCTTTGCGATCCCAAAATCCAATAATCTTACCTCGCCTTCATCCGTCACGAGAATATTGGACGGCTTGAGGTCTCTATGAATTACCAGGTTTTGGTGGGCGTATTGTACGGCTGCACAGACAGTTTGAAAGAGTTTCAGCTTCGTCGGTGAATCGAGGTCGTTCCGGTCACAGTATTCCGTGATGGGCCGCCCCATTACCAGCTGCATCACGAGGAATGGACGTCCCTCGTCCGTTGCGCCGCCGTCAATCAGCCGCGCAATGTTTGTGTGATTGAGACGCGCCAGGATTTGTCGCTCGGCTTTGAATCGGCGGATCGTTTCGGGTCCAGGCACCAACCCAGACACGAGTTTGATCGCTACCTCCTGCCGAAACTCGCCGTCCGAACGTTCGGCACGATAAACCTCTCCCATGCCGCCGCGGCCGAGCAATTCCTTCAACTGGTATCGGCCAATCGTCTGACCGGTGGATGGCGCAACGGTCTGGGGCGATGCCGCGACCTCGAGGTGTTTCTCGATCTTGAGCATCGGGTCGTCGCCCGCCGACTTCAACAATGCCTCAATCTCGGCGCGTAGTCCGGTATCCTCCCCACACTGTTGAGTTAGGTAGTGCTCTCGTTCTTCGACGCTAGCGTCCAGGGCTCCGAAAAAAATGCGCTCTAAGATTTGCCAGCGTTCCGAGTTCATCGGTAACCGTTCTGGAAAAGGGGATCGCCTATGAAATCGCGATGTTTTGGGCGTCGCAGGGACACTTTGTCAATCTTGGTTGCCTCGAACTTCCCGTTCGACTTCGTTGCGAAGCCACGCCCGAGCCAAGATCCAATCGCGCTGGACAGTTTTTCCGGAGACGCCAAGAAGTGCTGCGGTCTCTGCTACCGTGAGTCCGGCGAAGAATCGATGCTCGACCACCTTCGCGCCTCGCTCGTTAACTGTCGCCAGTCGCTCCAATGCATCATCGATTGCGAGCACTTCGACTGCTTCATCATCGCTGAGCAACGCCTCGACGTCGTGAAGCGGTACGTTCGGTACCCCACTGCCCCGTTTTCCTCTCTTCTTTCCACGTGCCCAATCCACGAGAACTCGCCGCATGGTGTTACCGGCAATACCCAAGAATTGAATCCGATCTTCCGCGCGGATTCGGTTTTGTTT
>JAZDDD010000402.1:0-7375 GCA_036679545.1 Gemmatimonadota bacterium
GTCGATCCAAACGTCCATACTCTTCTCGTAACTCATACCCGCTCTGGGCGGTCGCAGCTCAACCGTCACAAGCGGCGTCGGATCCTTGAGACGTTCGATGACGTTGTTTTTGGGTGCGAGCATGCGGGGTAATTTATGTAGGTTGGCGGAGTGAATTCAGAGAATGGGCCACGGGATCCGCGGAGCCCACGGAATCATACCGCACCAAAAACTAACGACGCATTGATCCCACCGAAGCCAAACGAGTTGGACAGCACTTTCTTAAGTTTGATGTCCCTTCCTTTGTGCGGAACGTAGTCCAAGTCGCAGCCGTCGTCCGGGTCGTCCAGATTCAGTGTTGGCGGTATCCAACCACGCTGTATGGCCAGACAACAAACTGCAGCTTCGATGGCACCGGACGCACCCAACGAGTGAGCGTGATATGGTTTGGTTCCGCTAACGGGAATCGAACGCGCGTGTTCCCCAAACACTGTATGGATTGCCTTTGTTTCTGATGCGTCGTTCAGTGACGTCGCGGATGCGTGCGCATTGATGTAGTCAATGGACTTTGAGGAGGCCGACGCGTGACGTAGAGCCAACTTCATCGCCCGGGCGGCCTGCGAGCCATCCGAAAGCGGTTTTGTCATGTGATATGCATCGCTTGTTGTGCCGTACCCTTCCACCACCCCGTAAATGTCGGCGCCCCGTGCCATTGCGTGTTGCTCGTCCTCCAAAACGAGAATGCATGCGCCTTCACCCATCACAAACCCGTCGCGCGCCCGATCGAATGGCCTACAGGCCCGTTTCGGATCGTCGTTCCGTGTACTCATTGCCCGGATGATTGCGAACGCACCAAAACTGAGCGGAGACAGCGGCGCTTCGACCCCACCCGCCAACGCAACATCGACTACACCTTCACGGATCAACCGCCACGCCTCGCCGACAGCCATTGTCCCGGAGGCACAGCTCATTGCGTTCGTGGCATTGGGACCCGTGAAACCGAATTCGATGGCAATGTTGCAGCTGGCCGCTCCTGCAAACGTCGTGAGCGCAATCCGTGGCTCGACTGCCCGCACACCCTTGGCCAGGAAATTTCCACACTGTTTTTCCGCGTTTGCGATTCCGCCCAGCGCCGAACCGACCTGCACCGCTGCCCGTTCTGCATTGAGCGTTTCGACGGGCAGCCCGGCATCCTCGACCGCCAAGCGGGATGCGGCCACCGCAAACTGTGAGAATCTGTCCAGCCGGCGGGCACGCCGGGATTCCATGTGCGCGGTGGGATCGAAGTCAGTAATTTCACCTGCGAGGTGTGAGTTGAACTGACTCGGATCGAACCGTGTGATCGAGCCAATGCCGGACTCTTCACGTCTTAGTCCGGCCCAGAGTTGTTCCTTACCGATACCAATCGCAGTGATTGGCCCAAGACCAGTAACGACCACACGTCGTCCAGTGAGACTCATGAACTTGCTCTCCGTTCAGCTTCTCGTGCAACACCCGCCAAAGTTCGCCGCGCAATGGCGCTGATGAACATGGGCCCGATCACAATGTTGGCTGCAAACGTACCTATGATTGGCCACGATGGCCCGGACCACTCATGCACAACACGCACGAGGGTTTGTTTTCCCACCGGTTCGAACTCCCAACGAACGTCCATCTTCGACGTGATGCCTTTTACGTGCCGGTAACGAACGATCGGCACCTTCCGGTCGTGCGACATCTCCGACACCCACCACGTGGGGTACTTCAGAAATCCAAAGGCGCGCCACGCAGCCATCTCGACAACGCCATCGGCAAACCCACGCTTTTCGTGGAAACGGACCCATCGATAGTGGGGCAGAATTCGCGGCCAGCTTTCGACATCCGCTCCAACCTCAAAACACGTCGCCACCGGAGCCGAACACAGATGTTCGTCTATCTGTTTCATGCGGTGCGCCGTGCTCGTACCAGTAGATCCAACCGCGCCAAACCACCTATCGAGAGGTCGTCGCCGGCAAATTGAACGAGTCGGTCCATGTAAGCGGTCCTCTTACCAAGTTGACGTAAGGCGATGCGACGTGACCGTTCCCCTGAAAGTACGGCATTGACGGATCGCTGAAACACCCGCGTCCACCTCTGTTCGCGTCGAACCTGCCGTCCGTATGCAGCGAATTCCCGCGTTTGTACCGCTTTGCTGGAACGCACTGACTCGATTGCATCTGCCGCAAGCTGCGCGGTTCGCAATGCCTGGAATACACCCTGCCCTGTCAGAGGGTCGAAGTATCCAGCGGCATCGCCAATCAAAAGAGCATCGCGGGCAGCGACCGCTTGGACGGGACGGTCAAACGGGCCGGAGGTCCATGGACCCCCTACAATGTCCGGCTTCTCAACCCAATTGCTTGTCACACGCGACAAGCAGGATTCGTACACTTGTTTTACATTTGTTGTCCTGCGCCACCCATGAGAAGACAATACGACAGTCCCGTTCCACAGAGGTTCCGTTTCGTGTACGGGAGCCAACCCCACCGTGTAATCATTCGTCACGTGGAGCTGTCCCACACTGTTCGGCGCAATACCACGTAGCCGACACGTTATCGAGAATTTACGCAATCGTGAGTTTCTACCAACCATGCCGAGCCGACGAGAAACGATTGAACGCAAACCATCTGCCCCAATCACGAACTGCGCCCGTATCGTTCGCAAAACGCCACCATCTTCCCGACAATTGACATCGAATCCGCGTGGCTTGCGTCGCGTGATGCTCGATACATAATTCCCCTCCAAAACTCTCACCCCTCGGCGTCTGGTCTCGCACAATAGGATCGAATCGAAATCCCGCCTCGGCATGCCAAAGCCATGTTTGCCCTCCATATACATGCCCACCGCGCCCCGCTCGGTCCCGTTCGCAAACTGCCAGCCGTTAATCAACGCGGGTTTCCCAGCGGCGACCTTGTCCAGCAAGTCAATTTCGTCGAGCAACCGAAGCGTACCAGGGTTGAGTGTTTCCC
The DNA here is from genome assembly GCA_036679545.1 of Gemmatimonadota bacterium. GTDB lineage: Bacteria > Gemmatimonadota > Gemmatimonadetes > Gemmatimonadales > GWC2-71-9 > JAZDDC01. Next base: position 2,964 of record JAZDDD010000402.1, read on the forward strand.
CACACGGCTTGACCCGAGGAAAACGCGCACGATCCACGATAACCGTTTCGATTCCACGATCGGCGAGCAAACTTGCCAGGGTGCTACCCGCCGGGCCAGCACCAACGATCAACACGTCCGTGTTGGTAATCATTCGGGTGGCAACCCTACAAGGGTCAACCTGAAGGGAAAGTGCCGATGCACTTGGGGCGAGCGCAGACCCGCTTCCTTTCCGATATCCAACAGTTCAGAACGGGTAAATGCCTTTCTCACCGACATTGGCCCGTCGAATCGATAGCGCGAACGACGCCACCATGTTCGTGCCAAAACATGGGCACCACCTAGCGCAAGAAGGTTGCGATCCAGATCCCCCACGATAACCTGCAGGCGGGACACACGGGCCATCTCACGCACGCACCGCACCGCATCCGCATCTGTGAGATGGTGCAGTGTGGTAGACGATATCGCCACGTCCACACACTTGTCTGGCATTGGCAACGCAATCCCATCACCGACAATGACGACGATACGATGCGATCCGTTGGATCGCTCCACCGCGATATCGGCGACGGCTCGCTGTTTGTCGAGAGCAAAGATGATCGGACGCAACGAGCGATGCGCGAGGTGCCGCGCAATATTGCGGGGAAGATCGGCTCCACCTGTGCCCACGTCCAACACACGGATGATGTCGCCGGCAGGCCCGCGCACACACTCCATCAGATGAGCCATGATCGAACGCTCGCCACCCAACCAACGATTGACACCTGCCAAGTGCTGGATATTGAGACGGAGTTCGGATGGGTCGTGATGAGTCTCATCGAGGCGTTCTGATGCGGTCGATCGGCTAGACAGGAAGATTTATCTCAGCCGTTCTTCGCATAAAAGCGAATCGAGGAAACCTGAGAACCGGCATCGTATCCGTCGAGCGTCGTGTCCGGCACATAGCCACACCGCTCGAGAAACCGAATCCCGTCTTTGTGATGTGTGACGATGGCAGTGCGGTAACTGCGCGCGCCGTTTTGGCCACCCCAATCCTCCAACGCCGTCACGAGCTGTGCGCCGAGGCCCTTTTTTCGGTGGTGCGGGTCGAGCATCAACATCCCGACCGACCACACATTCGGTTCGGGCCAGTCGACTAAGACATCGATCACACCGACGAGTGTGCCGTCGTGAAAAACACCGATCACTCTTTTGTCGTCGAGACTTTTGCTCGGTGGTCCGGCCACGAATGCGCGTGTTGCCTCTTCCGGATGCGGGGGAGCGCCGGTAGCAACCTGGAAATAGTCGGAACACCGCTCAAAGAGAGATTGCAAGTCTCCTAAATCGGGCGGCGCAAGCGGTCGTGTATCGTAGCCGGCACCAGGACCAAAGTTTGCGAGGTTCATAGACTGCGCGCCGTGTCACGAATGGTCCGCCACGCACGATCGACATGTTTTTGCTCGGTATATGTTTGCCCCACCACAAAGCGGATCACAAATCGTCCCTTTACATGTGTGTGCGTCACGTATAACCGGCCAGAGTTGTTCACGGCTTGTAACAGGCGTTCATTGAGGTCGTCAATCTCCTCGATCGAGCATCCGCGCCGAGCATATCGAAAACAAAATAGGCTGATCGAGGGCGGCACAACGAGTTCAAAGTCCTCCTCGGCGTCAACCTTAGCGGCCAGTTCAGTGGCTAACCGAATGTGTTCGCGCAGCATGCGCTGAAGACCCACGGTTCCGTAGGACCGGAGGACAAACCACAATTTGAGTGCGCGAAAACGACGGCCGAGCTGAATACCCCAATCACGATAGTTGGTGTTCCGTAGGACCGGAGGACAAACCACAATTTGAGTGCGCGAAAACGACGGCCGAGCTGAATACCCCAATCACGATAGTTGGTGACCTGGGCGTCACGGCGGGTCCGGAGGTATTCGGGGGTTAACGAAAACACGCGTAGGAACGACTCGACATCACGCACGAATAATACGGTGCAGTCAAAATTGGTAAAGAGCCATTTGTGCGGGTTCAACACCAAGCTATCCACCGCATCGATACCGTCAATCATGTGCCGAAACTCCGGGAGCACGAGGGCGCTTCCGGCCCACGCCGCATCGACGTGGAGCCACACCCCGTGTCGTTGTGTCACCTGGCCAATTTTACGAATGGAGTCGATGCCGCCGACACCCGTCGTTCCGAGCGTCGCCACAACACATGCGGGTGGCCTGCCAGCGCCACGATCCGCTAGGATGGCACGCTCGAGTGCCCGCGCGTCCATCGCAAAGTTTTCGTCAACTTGGATCTTTCGCAGATTAGACCGACCCCAACCGAGCAACCGAACCGCCTTCTCGACTGAGGAATGGGCCTCTTCGGAGCAATACGCTGTTGGCGACGGGTGGCCGCTCAAACCCTGATCAGCAATCGCAAACCCCGTCGCCCGTTCGCGTGCAACGATCAACGCCTCAAACGTGGCCGTCGATCCGCTGTCTTGGATCGAACCCACGAACCCGTTGGGGAGACCAACCATCTTCCGTAGCCACTCCATGGTCCGTTGCTCGAGTTCCGTGGCGGCAGGCGATGTCTCCCAATTCATACATTGCGCACCAAGGGTTGCTGTGAGCATCTCGGCTAGTACCGACGGTGGACTGCTGTTGGCATTGAAATAGGCGAAGAACGAGGGGTGCTGCCAATGGGTCATGCCCGGTACGATCAGATCGCGAAAATCCTCAAAAATGTCGTCAAAATCCTCACCGGTTTGCGGGGCTTCCAAGGGTAGTCTCGCGGAGATGCTACCCGGTTCGACATTGGCCCGGACGCGTTGTTCCTCAACCGTTTCGAGGTAGTCGGCCATCCAATCGACCAAATCATGCGCATTCTTACGGAAGTCATTTATCTTCATTGACTTACACCACTGATTTGTGGGGCTGATTCAAAGTGAGAGCGGCTGACCGAACCGGGCAGAAAACGCAAACGTGTTCCGCTTGCACCCAGCGCGGAACCATCCTATCGTATTTTCCCGCGTGGTACGGACCGTGCGGTTACGTGAGATCCAGCTTCCGGTTGCGGGGACCGAAACTAAGATCGGGGTTGGGTGTTTGTATAGTAGGAACGATCACCGGAGAGGACGTCATAGATGAAGAACCGCCGCTACGCACTCCTTGGATTAATCGCAATCATTTCGTTCTCATCGGGTGGCTGGCTCATGCAGAGCGATCAGCAGAAAGACCTGGCTGATAAGCGGCGACTCTTCCAGCAAGTTCTTCAGTTTGTTTCCGAATACTACGTCGATTCCATTACACCATCCGATCTCTACGATTTCGCCATCGACGGCATGCTCGATCAGTTGGACGACCCGTACACGTCGTTCCTACAAACCGAACCCTTTACCGAATTGAGCATCAGCACTTCCGGACGTTACGGCGGTGTTGGATTGCGCATCGACCTCCGCGACGGCTGGGTGACGGTTGTGGCACCGCTGGCGGATACACCCGCCGAACGCGCCGGATTGGAGTCCGGCGATCAAATCGTAGAGGTGGAGGGCACGTCCACGCGCGGTTGGGACACCGGCCGAACCGCAAACGTCCTACGTGGGGACCCGGGCACCGATACCGAAATAACAGTCGTTCGGGCCGGGTTCCGGGACTCGCTTCATTTCAAGCTCACGCGGGCCACTATTCACGTGAACTCGGTCGAGGGCGCCATGATTCTGACGCCCGGTGTTGGATATCTGCGTCTCAACACGGTCAGCGAAGAGTCGGCTACCGATTTGCAGCGGGCTATCTCGGGGCTGCGGTCCGATGGCGCCAATGGCCTGATCCTGGACCTCAGGGGGAATCCCGGTGGCATCCTCGAGCAGAGCGTGGCGCTTGCCGACCTATTCCTCGATCCCAACGAAATAGTACTGGAAACCAAGGGACGCGCCCCAGACGCCACCAGGACCTACATCTCCAACCGAGACGAAGAATGGCCTGACATGCCCATGGTGGTCCTTGTGAACGGCAGGACCGCCAGTGCCGCCGAAATCCTGGCTGGCGCACTTCAAGATCACGACCGAGCCGCCATTATGGGTACACCCACCTTCGGCAAGGGCGTCGCCTATCTCTTCGTCCGTCTATCGGAAACCGAAGGTATTACCGTCACAACGTCGCGCTGGTATACGCCCAGCGGTCGGTCCATCCAGCGGCCCAACCTTGGAACCGGGCCGGCTCAGCTGATTGCCGGTGCCGTTCTTCCCAATATGGGAACGGACTCCATCACCGAGATGACCTTCCTTTCGGACGCGGGACGCCCCATCAAAACGAGTCGCAGCGGTGGTATCCTGCCAGACATCGTCATTCGAGACACACTTACCGAGGGCGAGACGTCGTTCGCCACCGCATTAGGATCGAACATCCCGGCCTTTCGGAATACGCTTACCCGTTACGCCCTAGAGCTGAAGGGCCAAAACGCCGTCAG
>JAZDDD010000403.1:0-2970 GCA_036679545.1 Gemmatimonadota bacterium
AGATCATACTGTGGACTGACACCCAACTTCAGTCGGCACTTCGCATTTACGCGCGTAACGGTTACCAATTCGTGAAAACGGACAACCACGAAAGCTTTGGGTACCATGTCGAGGGGCAATACTGGGAACTTGAGTTGTGACTCAAAACACAATGGCGTGCCCGCCTGTAAACTTCCAACGTCTTCCTTCCCACCCGTCGCCGAACCGATAGCCGAAGTCGATGCGTCCTACGTTCGCAGCGGTGGATTGTCGCGAACCAAACCGTAAGCCAAATCCGGCGGTACCACCGTATCTGGGATCTTGTGAAGGAAACCAGGCGCCGCCGTAGTCGAGAAAACCTGCGAACCCGATGCCGAGCGATCCGAGCAGGTTGTCCCATGCGACGACACGGTGCTCCAGTGTTCCCCATATGGCGCGTGTGCCGACAAAGGCGTGCGGCCCAAAACTTCGCGGACCCGCACCAAAACCCAAATCGAATTCCGACCCGGGAGCTGGGTTGTCGCGCACGCCACCACGTACGTGCAGAAACGTGGCCTGTTTGCGCGCCGGTGTTGCTGCAGCGGTAAACGATACCGCGACGAAGCCCGAGTCCAATCCCGCACTCGTGAACAAACCGCTGGCACCCGCCTGAAATTTCACGTAACCGCTGGGAAAACTGGCACCGGTAAAAAAGCCGACGCCGGGCGCGATGCCGTTGCGTTGATATCCAAACGCGCTTGGCGCGACCCAGGTGGTCAACTGAACCACGGTACTTAAGTCGATATCTTCTTCACGGCCGAACGCGTTGTAGAAATAGCCAACTTTGAAATTGGCTTTCCTGTACTCACCGAACACGCCTATGGCACCCGTAACGGAATCGGGTATCGGCAAATCCCGGTCCGCGCGGAGTATATAGTCTTCCCGTCTCACCTGTACTGCAGCACCGACACGCAGGTACTCTCGTGCGTTGGCGATGGGTGCGTACTGAGCAAGGGCCACATTGCGAAACGTACGTCGTTGAAAACGTGTCGTATCGACATTGACAACGTTGTTCACGAAATATTGAAGGGTTTGCCGGTCGGCGACCTCGCTAAAAAACTCGACGGCGTATTTGTCACTGAAGGAACGAAACGGCAGACCGGTTTGCCATACGAACTGTGTACCGTCAGAAAAATTGACAAACGCGGCGTTGAATACGGCGCGGCTACCGAACAAACGGTTGACCCGTGTGCCCAATGTGAGACTGTTACGATCAACGCCTTTGGAATAGACGGCGCTAACGAGATTGGCGGTGCCTAGGAAATTGGTTTCCGTGAGTCCGAGCGCCCATGTCACACGGCCGCCTGACGTATTGAAGTTGGTCGTAAGTTGTGTGCTCCAACCATCAAATGTTCTCACGACAATGGTGAACTTGTCTTCGAACGTGGTTGTATCGATTGCAACGCGTCTGAATTTGCCGAGCGCTCTGAGGTTGCGCTCTGTCTCAGCCACGATGATGGGGTCAAACCGTTCGCCCTGTTCGAACAACAGCTCTCGGCGCACGACGGAGATCCTGGTCCTGACGCGGAGATTGTTCAAGAAGCGGAGGAAGCCCGGGCTCTCGGGACCGTAGACGTTTTCCGTGATGACCACGACGGTGTCGATTACCGGACCCTGCGTGTCCTGCGCTTGGGCCGGATCCACGGCCACGACTGACAACAGAAAAGCCGCCGCGGCGGCACTCGTCCAACGTTTCACAAAAAACATGGGCACATAATACCCACGGACAGCCATTTCGATTTTATCTGACACCTGACGGCCAGTCATCTGACAGATAATGTGTGTGCATCGTTCATGTTCGGCATCACGACCACGGATGTGCGAACCTTGGTGGTCGTATCCGAATACTGGCCACAGTGTGATGTCAGGTTCCTACTTACCAGCGCGTCGAGCGGCCCACACGAACACGGTAGGTTCTGTGAAGCGAGTGAAAACCTCAAACCACAGGCGCGTGTTTCCGACCTGGTTAAGCGATACCCACCAAGTAGCTTGTCCAAGCCATCCGATCCTCCGCTATCCACAAAATGACAGATATGCTTTTTAGCCAAAAAATATGTCTAATGGATTCTTGACTATCGCAAGAAAACGGTTTATTGATCTATCGTCATGTTTAACGATAGTACGAAAATACAATAAACTGGAGCGGACCATGCATAATCGAACACAATCAGCGGCAGTATCGAATGGTGTCATCGTCTGGTAGAGTGGTTTTCCTTGCATAACGAACTGTCTACTGGACACCGGTGACGTCGTGTTTCATGTAGCTGACAACATCTCATTTCGAATAGCAGACCTCCGGAAGAAAGCCCTGGGCCTGACTCAGGCCGCACTCGCCGTTAGAGCGGGTGTTGGCAAGCAGCAGGTATCGAATTGGGAAACAGGTTTGCAAAAACCGGCGCGAAGTCGGCTCACTTCGTGGGCCGACCGAGAACGTTGGCCCTTTGAGATTTTCGCCGAGGGCGGCCCGTTACCCTCGGAAACAGTCAACATGCAGAGTACATACAAGATCCCTGAAAGCGTGGGCAGTCCGCTTGAGGTTCCGCATATGAATTTTCTAGCTGAAGCGGACCGCGCACTCCGCGAAACCCTCCACCAGATACATGCCCCATACCATGTTCGCGTGGCGACCGCGTATGCGTGGCTCGCGGCGAGGGAAAGTCGCGCACCGATTCCAGTTTCGGAGATTGCGAGCCGTTTGGGAAAAGAACTTGAGACAGATGTCTCGAAAGAGACGATCCTCTCCGTGCTGCAGACCAGGCCGGATGCGTTGGATATGGTAGAAGCATTGGCTCGGGTTCTTCACGTTGACCCAGGTTGGCTCGGATTCGGAGCGCCCGGTAGCAACAGCAACCCATCTTAGATCACAGACGATAACCCTACCTAAACCAACAGCATGTGTTGACGGGGACGTGCCCATGTACGCACACGATGGCAGGCTGCACTTTCACAGAC
>JAZDDD010000404.1:0-2589 GCA_036679545.1 Gemmatimonadota bacterium
TCCGAACTGGCACTCTACCGCGCGCTCGGTGGCACACCCCGTCAAATCTTTCTAATATTCCTCGGCAAGGGTGTCGGACTCGCATCGTTCGGTTTCATCTTGGGGACCATCGGCGGATCCGTACTGGCCGTCGTGCTCGTTTACGTTGTCAATCGCGCCTACTTCGGATGGACAATACAGTTGTACGCACCGTGGATCCAAGTGATCGGGCAGTTTGGCGTCGTATTGTTGGCAACATCTATCGCGGGCGTATACCCCGCATGGAGGGCAGCCAACGTGTCCGCTGCCGAATTGAATCGTGAAAACGTTTAAGGTCGCGCTCCCATTTGTCCTTTGTCTTGTTGCATACCCGCAAGACGTATGGGAACAACCATCTTCCGATTACTCATGGTCGTTTCCACAAGACCACTGGGCACACCAGAACTTCCGCACCGAATGGTGGTATGTGACGGGCTTTCTCGAAAGTGAGACCGACACACAACGTACATTCGCGTATCAATTCACCTTCTTTAGAATTGGCGTAACACCAAACGCGGTGCAAACAAGTTCTCGATGGGGCGCTCGCGCCGTGATCATGGGCCACGCCGCCATTACCGACCTGCGCGACGGTACGCACACGTTCGCAGAAATACTCTATCGGGGAGCACCGTTACTCTCCGGTGTGGGATCGTACCCGGAATCCACCATTGCGTGGGCCAAAGCTGCACCCGGATCATCGGGAGAGTGGCGTCTTGAAGCAGACGGCAACGCGTTCAATGCGACCATGCGTGACGAGAATGTCGGCTTGGGCATGAGCCTCCGCATGCGACCCCAAAAACCACTGGTGTTTCAAGGGCCAAACGGATTCAGTAAAAAAAACAGTGAAGGTACCGCGGCGAGTATGTACTACACATTCCCGCGCCTAACTGTCGATGGTTTCATTGTCGTTGGGAACACGACCGAACGAGTCCGTGGCACCGGATGGATGGACCGAGAGTTCAGCTCGGGTTCGCTGAGCGCAACACAGATTGGGTGGGATTGGTTTGGTCTACAACTCGAGGACGGACGCGACATCATGATCTACATCCTTCGAGACAGTTCCGGTACGCAAGACTACGGACACGCAACGGTTATCGACACCGCCGGTAATCCGACATACTTGTCGGAATCGGAATGGTCCTTACAACCTTCGGGCTCTTGGACGAGTGAATCAACCGGCATCACGTACCCAATGGGTTGGAGACTCCACATCCAATCCGCCAACCTAGATGTCGATGTATTGCCAATGAGCGTGCAGCAGGAAAACGTCAGCACCAATGTCCCTCAGTTGAATTATTGGGAGGGCGCGGTCTCTGTTACCGACAGGAGCGGCGCACCGATGGGCCGGGGGTTCGCCGAGTTAACCGGGTACGGAGGCGCTCGACCCCCGGTTTAGTTGGTTACTCGTTCAACCTTTTTGCAACGATTTGTGCTGCGGCCTGGACGGGTGACTCATCTCGCTTTGCAGCCTCTTCCAAGATTTCCGACAACGACTGCTCGATTTGGTTGACTCGCGCACCGAGGACCTCACGGTCTTTCTCTCCGCGAGTGATGAGACCCAGCGCAACGGCCCCGCCCGCATTGACGATGTAGTCAGGTGCATACAGAATGCCCCTGTCGTGTAACGCCTGGCTGTGTTCGGGTGATTCCAATTGGTTGTTGGCTGACCCAGCTACAATACGGCACTTCAGTTCCGGAATCGTCTCTGAGTTGAGGGTGCCACCAACCGCACATGGTGCGTACACGTCGCATACGGCTCCGTACGCCGTATGTGGCTCAAACACCTCCGAACCCCCAAGTTCTTCGGACAGTCGTTCCGCTCGACGCGTGTCCAAATCGCTAAGGATGAGGTCGGCGCCCGCCTCCTTGAGCAATCGCGCCAGCGGATCGCCCACATCACCAACGCCCTGAACATGCACAACTCGACCGACGAGATCGCCACGACCAAACACGTGGCGCACCGACGCCTTGATACCCGCAAATACGCCCATGGCCGTATACGGGCCCGGGTCGATACACGTCCCAGCAGCTCGATCCACACCATGCACGTATTCCGTCTCCTGCGCGATCACGATCATGTCCTCGGGTGTGGTTCCGAGGTCTGGCCCCGTACCAAACGACCCGTGGAGTGAGTGGATAAGCTGTCCGTACCGACGTAACAACCCGGTACGTTCATCGGGCAGCAACGGGCGGGATAAAGCCAATACTGCCTTGCCACCGCCATGGTCTAAGCCAACGGCCGCCCATTTATGTGTCATGCCACGTGCGAGTCGCATGGCGTCTCGGAGTCCGGCCGCCGGTCCGGAATACACCTTCATCCGAGTACCTCCACTTGGAGCCCCAAGACGATCACTATGCAGCGCGACGAAAATCCACGTCTCCGTTTCGGCGTCATAGCGGACTACCACCCCGATACCATCCCACGTTTCAATTAAAGACTTGATGCTGTGGGCCATATCCACCTCCTCCACTCGTTCTCATTGCCACTGGGGCCGGTAGGGTTCACAGGGAAAGTAATCGTGACCACTGGCCGTCCCAACGGGCTACGACTACAATTTTAACAAACCAGGC
>JAZDDD010000405.1:0-2196 GCA_036679545.1 Gemmatimonadota bacterium
CCGTGCCGATCGACGGCCTTGTACATCTTCCAGACGTTGGTCCCGCGTCCCTTCCCGCCGTGGTTACCGGTGCCGTCTGAGCAGAGGATTATGCGTTTCATGGGGTGTAGTTGGTGAGGGGATTGTTGACACAGGATAGCGGATGAACGTTGAACACTCAACACTCAACACTCAACACTCAGCATCAACACTCAACGCTCAAGGCTCACGTTCAACGTCCAAGGTTGGGCAGTTTCCTGCTTTGATGTCTGGGATAATAGGATCCGCAACGAAAGCGTCTTACGAGCGCGGCGTACCGCTGGGGCTAAGGGTCCGGCGGGGCCATGTGTTTCATTCGGCTGAAGGGGAAGCCGTTGCATCCGGTGCGTGGGGTATCTCGCTGAGTAGGTGCGACCGTTAGGGCGTCCTCACGTGTTTGTGCTTGATAGGCTGCGTAGCAAAAGGCCCACTCGTACTCGCCGGGGTCCTCGAAAACGATCCAGTCAATCCGAGTCCAGAGGCCCCCTTCACTTGGGTTTCCGGAATCATTCTGTGCCACGACGAACTGGTCACGCGCATGCCAAGCACGGAGATGATAGCGGGCGTTTGGGTGTTGGATCCACTGATCAGCTTGGATTGTGTATTGAGTCCCGTAGTCATCCACGAACTCGCCAAGCATGAGCGTGGGCGCCGACTCCTCGACAAACCGAGGGGGGCTCCCGGTACAGGTCCAACTAACGAGGCTCACGACGATTGGGAACAGTGGCATGCATCTCATGCGACGGTCCAAACGAAATGAACGAATCAAATGGCCGAACTCTGTCATCCGTCACATGCGGGCGGCTTCTTGAGACGCTGACCGCTCTTAAGAAGGAATAAGCCGGTCACCGCTCGATCCGGATGATTCGCATCATGTTGCCACGCGCCACCTGATCTCTTGTGGCCGGGGTCAGCTGACTTAGAACATTTCGCACGCTGGAGATCTTGCCCAGGTCGCTCGCAGTGGATCGGAGCGACGCATCGGTCCCCACGACAAAACGCTCGGGCATCTCCTCGATCAGCGACAACCACTCGGGCCAAACCTCTGTACCGTTTCGCAGGATGGTGTAGTCGGGAGACCGAGGGTGGCGAATCCAGGTTCGCGCACTCAGTTCTAAGATCAGGTTAGGATGTTGTTCGAGCATGCGCCTCGCAAGGAACAGCGGCACGTACCCACCATGCGCCCAAATCACCGTGACATTCCCGAACGCAGCGAGCAGCGCCTCGAACTCGCGCAGACGGGTTACCTCGACGTGGACGGAGATTGGAACGCGATGTTTGCTGGCGACGCCGAGTAAGCTTTGCATCACGCGACTCATCGGATCAAAGTCCGCCTCAGGAAACCCCGTGCCAGAAAAATGCACCACGGAGATTTCACCGATACCGTAGAAGCCGCCAGCTTCGAGGAGCGAATCAACGATGGACGCCACGACCGGGTCGTCCGCCTCCCACGCTCCCCTGAAGGCTCGATGTTCCGGACTCACGGACACAAATGGTACGAGGCGGTTGGGCCAGGAAGCCGCCGCTGCAAGCAACCCGGCGTTGCTCACATCTCGGCCGGCAAAGACAATGGATCGGGGGATTCTTGCCTCATCCATCAGGGCGATCCACGCCCGCGCGTCGTTCAAATGCACGTGAGCATCCACGAAGGGGATCGTGTCACCGGTGAGTTCGCCAGTATTTGCCGCCTGGCGTTGCATACGACGACGTACCTGAGCGTCCCCATCAACAGGCGTCGTCAACAGGGTGACGACTGCTGCGACGATCATCCGCTGGGTCCAAGTATTCATGTCTGCAATTGTTTTCCTGTCGTGCATAGAGAAAAGTAACAGCCGTCGGTGTTGACGTGTAGGATGCGTCCGTTTGGTTCGTCATCAGTTCGTTCGGTTACGAGCTATTGTTTCTGGCGACGTAAGATCCGGGGACTCTTTCTTGGCGGCGGAAATTGTTGGCGCGTGTTCTTTCGGCGGCGGTTGTTGGGATTGATGCGTATATCGTGCAGGTCGAAACTGATATCGCGAACGGACTACCGTCGTTCGCGACCGTTGGGCTCCCGCAAAATGCCGTGAAGGAGGGCAGGGAACGGGTTGCGGCGGCGGTGGTAAACTCGGGGTTTGAGTTTCCGCTGAAACGAATCACGGTTAACCTCGCTCCCGCGGATATCAAGAAATCGGGCTC
>JAZDDD010000406.1:0-4003 GCA_036679545.1 Gemmatimonadota bacterium
GCGCTCGACTTGGACGAACTGCGGCAGTTGGCGAATCGAAGACGTAGTAACCTTCGGCAGACGCGTTTGGGTATCAACTTGGAGGAGACACGGCTGTCGTCGCAAAAAGCTGAGTATTTTCCAAAGCTGTCGTTGTTCACGAACTACAATGTGACGGCGCAGACCAATGGCCAATGGTTTTCTGACTTCTTTGGTGGACCGAATAGCCGCACCACCTCCGCGGTGACCGGCTTCAGTGTCGAGATCCCAATCTTTCAGGGGTTTTCACGCGACGCGCGGGTGCAGCAGACAGTCGCGACCATTCATCAGAATGAAGCACAGCTTGAACGATTCGAGCGTGAGGCCGACAGCGAATTGCGCACGGAACTCGAAACATTGGAGGAAACGCAACTCCGCGTGCGTAGCCAAGCCGGGGCTGTACAACAAGCTGGACGCGGTTTCGAGATTGCCTCGGCGGAGTATCGGGAGGGCATTGGATCACGATTACAGGTAACAGATGCGGAATTGGCCCTGCGCCAATCCGAATTCAATTACGCGCAAGCGGTGTACGATTTCCTGATGTCACGCGTACGGTTGGATGCTGCGGTGGGGACGGTTCCCACCCAAGCTGGTGATCTTGCCGCGAGGCTCGGGAACGAGGAGAGTTTTTGATGAAACGTAGGAGATGTTGGTCGGGGTTGATAACGCTTTCCACCGCGGTGTTCTTGGTGGGGTGCGCCTCCGCCGCCGGCGATTCGGATGACGGTGCGCAAGACGCTGTGGTGGCCGATGAGACCGCCGTCGCGCGAGTCATCAATGTAGAAACGATCTCAGTCGAGCCGACCGAGTTTACGGAATTCATTCGTATCACGGGCGAAGCCGAAGCCTTTCACGACATCGTACTTTCTGCGGAGGAGGGCGGTGTGATTGCCGAATTCCTCTTGGAGAAGGGCAGTCGTGTGAGGGCCGGGCAGGTGATTGCTCGCATCGACTCCCGTTCCTTGATCGCGCAGGTGGATGAAGCAACGGCTTCTGCGGCACTGGCACGGGAGCAATTCGAGCGTCAGCGGCGATTGTGGGAAGATGAAGGGATGGGCACCGAGATCGCGTTCCTCCAATCGAAGTATCAAGCGGACATTGCGCACGCGCGACTGCAAAACTTGCAGATCCGCCTCACAAAAACCGAGATCACATCTCCAGTGGACGGTGTGTTCGATTATCGATTTGTGGAGGCGGGCGAAATCGCGTTACCGGGCACCCAGGTGGCTCGCATCGTATCGATCGATCGTATCAAAATCATGGGCGGCGTTCCGGAACGGTATGCCGCGGTCGTCGGTAGGGGTGATCGCGCGAACATCAGGTTCGACATCTTTCCTGATCGCGACTTCTCCGGCATCATCCAATTTGTCGGGAGTACCGTTGACGAGCAGAATCGCACATTTCCCATCGAGATTACGATTAGGAATCCGAGTGGTTTGGTGAAGCCGCAAATGGTAGCGAACGTGCAATTGGTCCGCGAAGACCTGACCAACGTGGTCGTCGCGTCGCAAGATGTCATTCGCCGTAGCGAGGATGGATATCACGTCTTCGTGGTTGAGGAGGTGGATGGGGAAACGTTTGCCGCGGCCAAACCGGTGCGTCTCGGTGCGTCGGCGGGCAATCAGGTTGTGATCGAATCAGGTCTTGATGTTGGAGATAGGCTCATCACACTCGGGTCTCAGTTGGTTGATGATGGTAGTCGTGTGCGGGTGGTCAGTGGATCCACTGAAACACCGGTGTCCGAGGGACAACAATGAAAAACCAAAAGGGCGTATTTAAACAATTCGGGCTGACCTCGTTTGCCGTCGATCACCCAACGAGTGTGATGGTGATGACGGCAATCGTGGTTCTCCTTGGGATTCGGTCGTACATGAATGTTCCGAAGGAGTCGTTTCCCGAAATTATCATCCCGAATATTATCGTCAATACGGTCTACCCGGGTGTCGCCCCAAAAGACATTGAGACCCTGATCACTCGGCCCATCGAAGACGAGGTCAACGGTATCGGAGACGTGAAGTCGATCACATCGGTGTCCGTCGAAGGGTATTCGAGCATCACCGTGGAATTCGACGCCGGTGTCGATATGACCGAAGCCATGCAGCAAGTTCGGGAAAAAGTTGACATAGCCAAACCCGATCTTCCGGATGCCGCCGAAGAACCGTCGTTGTTTGAAATTAATTTTTCAGATTTTCCGATCATGCAGGTGAATGTGGCCGGCCCGTACGACCTGGTGCGGCTGCGTGAAGTGGCCGAAGACCTCCAGGACCGACTCGAGTTGATACCAAGCGTGTTGGAAGTACGCTTGGCCGGTGGTTTGGAGCGAGAAGTTCAGGTCGATGTCGACCTGCCCAAACTGAAATTTTATGGTGTGGCGTTTGAGGACGTCATTGATGCCATCCGCGCGGAGAATGTGACCGTGCCGGGTGGTACCATCGATGTCGGCGACTTCAAATACTTGGTTCGCGTACCGGGTGAATTCACGGAGACTGAACCGCTTGGCGACATTGTCATCGAGACACGTAACGGCCGACCGATTTACGTGCGCGACGTTGCGACCGTAGACTTTGGCTTCAAAGAACGCGACTCGTTTGCCCGGCTGGATGGCAACCCGGTTGTCTCACTGTCCGTCGTCAAGCGCAGTGGTGAAAATATCATCGCGACGTCTGAAAACGTACTGGCGACCATAGAGGAGGAACGGGGTTCTTTCCCACCGGGAACGGTCGTTAATGTTACCTCCGACCAATCGAACGACATCCGTGGCATGGTCAGTAGTTTGGAGAACAACATCATCTCCGGTTTGATTCTCGTGGTTGCGGTGTTGTTGTTTTTCCTCGGTGTGAGAACGGCGTCGTTCGTGGGTGCGGCAATTCCGCTTTCAATGCTGTTGTCGTTCAGTATCATCAGTTTGGTCGGTATGTCGATGAATATGGTTGTGTTGTTCTCGCTCATTCTGGCGCTTGGTATGTTGGTGGACAACGCCATCGTTGTCGTTGAAAATATCTACCGCTATCGCGAACAGGGACACGACAAAAAAGACGCGGCCAAGTTGGCGACCGGAGAGGTTGCGCTGCCAATTATCGCGTCTACAGCCACGACACTAGCAGCGTTTCTGCCAATGGCGTTTTGGCCGGGCATGGTTGGCGAGTTCATGAAATACCTGCCACTCACACTCATCATAGCACTGTCGTCATCGCTCTTCGTCGGTCTCGTGATCGTGCCCACGTTGTGTAGTTTGTTCCTGCGGCCGGAGTCGCAACCATCACCCGGGCTCACGCCTCCCATGCGGAGATTATTGTTTGCGGGAACGGGGACGATTGTTGTCCTTGGCCTGCTGGCAAACTGGGTCCCGACGGTCCTGCTCATGCTGACGGTCATCATCCTCGTCGTAGCGTATCGATTTGTCATGCACCCGATCCAACGGTGGTTAATGGGACCGGGGTTATCGTCGATTCTGGCTGGTTACGAAAAACTGTTGGGATGGTCGCTCGGTCATCGGTTGCGCATTGTGGCGGGATCGGTGTCTGCGCTTGTCGTCGCGGTGATGACGTTTGGTATGTTCAATGCGGGTATCGAGTTTTTTCCAGAAGATATTCCACCGGCCAATCTGTACGTACAGGTTAATGCCCCGGTGGGAACACGGCTGGTGCAAACAGACAGGATCATAAGACGCGTGCAAGCTCGCCTGGAGGAGATGCCGGCCCGGGTGGACTTCACGTCAGTGCTCACTACCGTTGGTTCGCAGATC
This sequence comes from Gemmatimonadota bacterium, assembly GCA_036679545.1. Classification (GTDB taxonomy): domain Bacteria; phylum Gemmatimonadota; class Gemmatimonadetes; order Gemmatimonadales; family GWC2-71-9; genus JAZDDC01. The sequence continues at coordinate 3,764 of JAZDDD010000406.1, forward strand.
ACCGGCGATGGGAGTGGCCGAGGCAGTGGCACACATCTGGGTACGGTTGCCGTGAACTTCGTGGATTTCGATGAACGTGAGTATGACGCGTTCGAAACTCTTGAGGCAATGCGCAGCACGCTGGGCGAAGGAATAGCAGGCGCTGACATTTCGGTGGAAAAACCTCAAGACGGTCCCGGCGGTGGCCTGCCGGTCAACATCGAGATCATTGGGGAAGATGCGGGGGTCCTGAAGGATTTG
>JAZDDD010000407.1:0-2341 GCA_036679545.1 Gemmatimonadota bacterium
GGTTGTGGCCACGGAAATCGACCATTGCCGGGTCAGGTTCGTCCGGCGTTATGCCGTACGGTTCGACAATACGACTGGTTCGCAATGCGACGGGTGATTCCACGGAGTCTCCGGATCCATGATGGTGGTAATACACGTTTTGTCAGCTGACGATCCAACGGGGACGTTCTGAATGGAGAATTGTTGGGATTCAACGGTAGTATACGGCTGCCAGGCGCGCCAACAGGTTGTGACAAGATCGTCATACTTCCGGAAGCGGCGATGGTGTGGGAAGTTATCGAATCGCTCACCACGCTGCCCGAAGACGATACGTCTGCGCGTATGACCGGAATTGGGGCGCCACGTATGTCGGCCGCGGCTGGAGAAATCATGTTCACGGCATTGCGGAACCAATGGTGAAACGCCTGCGACGAATTCATGCATATGCCGCGTGTACGATGTTTCTTGCATCCCCAGCGGTTGCTCAACCGTCATGGAATGATACGTTGGCGTTCAATGGCGGTTCATTCAGTGAGATGAGCGCGTTGCTGGAGAAGACCATCTTCAAGGTTGATGTACTCCTGTTACGAATACGAGTCGATTCGCTTGCCGCGGCAAAGATCGAGGCGTTCTTGCGGTGATCGATGCCAAAGATATTCTTGCCGAGATTAGATTTCTGCGAGAGATCAAACTGTCCCAGTTTCTTGACGGGATCGATGATGACATGAAAAAAGCGGTTCGTGCGGATCTACTTGAAGAGGACACCTACCGAGAGATCATGAGCGGGTTGCCTGAAGCTTTCTCTTTTCTCGATGAGCGCAAGATCCAAGATGGGGACCGCATCTCTTACCGAGTGCATGCTGATACGCTGCGCACCGTGTACCGGGATGCACTGGGAACCGTGCTGCTCGATCAGGTCGATATCGGCAGGCAGCGCCGGCAATCGGTGATCGCCACGTTCCTCACGCCCGGCTCCAGTTTTCGGAAAAACTTGCTTCGATCACTCCCCGACGCATCAAACTAGTCGGTCGCATCCCCACTAAGACGTCGCCTATAGCAGAGTGTGGAGCGCGACGAAGACCGTCAACAGAATCAGCATGTAACGCATGCTGGCGGTCTCGGTTGGTTGGTCGTTCACGGTTTGAATGTCATCACGTTGGGACGATGGGTGCGGTGTCTCTTGATTGGTGAGCCCTTGTAACAGGTATAGACGGCCGGGAAGGCCAAATAGTTGCACTACTCGCAGCGCGAATATATTTGAAAATACGGTGGATCTTCGGTATCTTGGGGCTACAAGTGCTTTCACGGTAGCAGCTTACATGGATATGAGAGATAGATCATCGGGCGGTGGCAGGGTCCTTCAAGGCGAATCCACGACCCCGCCCCCCAAATCAATGACGGCGACACCACGGGCCCGCGCAGTTTGGACTGTTGTGCTTGGGTTGGGATTCGTGATATCGGCGATTGGGCTGGCCGAAGCGGCTTTCGGCTTCCTGGGCGTACGTATCTCGGACCGCACCGCATTGTACGGTGCCGTAAATGCGCACGTCGGTCAGTTGACTCTCGTGACCATGGGCGTGGGGGCGGTGGCCGTGGGTTTTATGGGGCGTGGTAGCCGGAAAATGGTGCGAGCCATGGCGTGGGTTTTTGGGGTGCTGGCGGCGGGTCACGTACTTCTCTTCGCTCTCTACTTTGGTCGTATCCCTCCGAATCTCGAAGAGCCAATACTCGCGATTCGCACGTTGATCTGGGGAAGCCTCCATCTCGTTGCGTATGGTTGGCTCGCATACTATCTGTGGGTAAATACGCGAGTTCAAGGGTGGCCGTCGCGACCAGGCTAACGCAACACTCAACGTTCAACACTCAACACTCAACGCTCAAGAAGGAATATTCCTTTTTGAACGTTGAGTGTTGAGCGTTCCTTTAGTACACGACTGCGTTGGACAGGCCTAAGCTATTCTCCACTCGGTATTCGATAATGTCTCCTGGTGATACCAGGATCGGTTGCGAGTAGTGGACGCCTCGTTGGCCTATCGGCCTGATTGCGATCTGCAGATCACTTGCACTTGATCGCAAGGCTCGGGGAAGTGTGAAGGTCGTCTCGGTCAAACCGGACACGGTTCCCAATCGAACGGTGAACGTGGAACTCACCGCATAGACCCGAACGTCTAACCAATTCCGATTCACAACGGCGATCTTGATGTCGTTGCCCCTGGCGTCCGCGACGGCAGATTCTTCTTGCGCGGCCGCCTGTGGTGCTTGTGTGATTGCCACGAACAGTAAGGCGCCCAGAGCTGGTAAGAGATTTTTGATTCGCATGATGTACCATCCTAGTATTTATTTGGTTCGACGACCTTCGCGG
>JAZDDD010000408.1:0-2284 GCA_036679545.1 Gemmatimonadota bacterium
TCGGATTGCCATCCGACATGTGTCATCCAATCGGTCTGGGTGAGAATTGTAAGCCGCGAACGTATGTCCCTACGGGGGAGCCAATCAAGTTGACACGGGGTACATAACCTCTTTAAATCCCGAACCTCACGCCTGGCCAGGAGATTCTCATGTCTAATAAACTCACGCGCAGGGGCTTTTTGGGCGCAGCTTCCGGGGCAGCCGCCGGGGCCGCATTCGGGACGCGGTTGGAAGCGAGCGGATTTCCCTCGATTCACCTACAGCGCGCCGGTAATATCGCGGTCGCTTCTGCCAACGGAATACGAGGCGTCGAGAGAGCGGGAAACCTCCTGGCACAGGGTATCGACACCCTCGACGCCGGCATCGAGGGTGTGAAAATCCAGGAGCTGGATCCAAACGATCCGTCCGTAGGGTACGGAGGGCTTCCCAATGAAATGGGCATCGTTCAATTGGACGCTTCATGTATGCATGGCCCCACCCGACGCGCCGGGGCCGTTGGAGCTATCGAGGGAATCAAAACTCCCAGTGTCGTCGCCAAATACGTACTCCAGTATACCGATCACATCATGCTCGTCGGTGAGGGGGCTAAAAAGTTTGCGCTCTCATACGGTTTCAAAGAAGAAAACCTACTGACCGACAGCTCCCGTGAGCGTTGGCTGAAGTGGCGAGCAAACAGAGGTCCTGACGACGACTGGATCAATGTCACAGACGAAGAAGAGATGGCAATCCGGCCGACGGGTACGATCAATATGAACACGGTGAACACAAGTGGCGACATCTCGTCGGTAACGACGACGAGCGGTCTCTCATGGAAAATTCCCGGCCGTGTCGGCGACTCACCACTTATTGGCGCCGGTCAATACACCGACAACGACATCGGCGCCGCAGGTTCTACCGGTCGTGGAGAAGCCAACATCAAAGTCTGCGGTGCGTTCTTGACAGTCGAGTTCATGCGCCAGGGGATGAGTCCAACAGATGCAGCGCTGGCAACGTTACGCCGTGTGGTAGAAACAACGGAACCACGCCTTTTGAATGAATGGGGTGAACCCATGTTTCAGTTGAACTTTTACGCGGTAAACAAGGCGGGCGTTTTTGGCGGCGGGTCGATTTATCCAAGCCGGTACGCGGCATACGATGGATCACAAGCCGCACATTACGATACCGGGCACCTTTTCGAGAGACGTAATCGCTAACAGTGCGCACACTCTTTTCGACGGTTTCAGCAATCTTGTTGTTGCCGGTAGCTCTTGTGAGCCAACTCCCCACCGACGGGGGAGATGATTTTGACGAAGACTATTGGTTCGACGTCTTTTATCCGAAGTTGTTTTACTCATCGCGAGACGGGTTGGCATTCGGCGGATACATCGGTTTCCAACAACCCGTGCGGTTCGAGGATTTCGATGCCCCACAGCCCTATCGAGCGTCGATTTCCGTAAACGCGCAGGCGACAACGGCGGGAAGTGGTTTCCTTTTCTTCAGTGCTCGGTTGCCGCAATTCGCTGAAGGGTGGCGATTTGTCGGAACGCTCGGTGTACGTCGCGACGCACGGGACGATTACTTCGGTATTGGTAATCAGACCACGTATAATTCCGATAACGTAACAGACGCCAATCCGAACTTCTACCGCACTCGACAAACGCGTTGGTCGGCACGTTTCGAGGCGCAACGATACATCACGGATCATGTGAGGTAGGTACCAATGGCGTAACGGACGTTACGTTTCGCTCCGGCATTGTGGTCGATACGCGCAACGACGAGGTATTCGCACAACGCGGTGTGTTACTACAACTCATTGGATCCGTAGCAGATCCTGACATCCTCGGGCAGTCGTCTTACACACGGTTAACGTTTCGCGCACAGGGACACCAGCCGGTTACCGAACGTGTCAATCTGTCGGCACGTTTCGTCGCGCAGGGTATGGGTGGTTTCCCCGGCTTAGGGTCGTTGTATCTCATCGACGAGCAAGAACTTGCCACGATCGGGTTTGGCGGCGCCGGCTCACACCGTGCATTGAGAGAAAACCGATTCATCGGGCGGCACAAGTTATTGTCCAACTTCGACGTTCGGTACGAACTTTATTCAATCCCAACACTGGTTCGCGTCACTGCTGTCGGCTTCTTTGATGTTGGCCGTGTCTTCGAAGGCGAGTCTTTCAGGCTTACGACGGACGAGCTAGAGGCCGGCGGGGGTCTCGGCCTTTTTGCGCAGGTCGGGCGGGTAGGCGTTTTAGGGTTTACGACGGGCGTGGGTCCTGATGGAGTGGTGTTTGATTTGCACACTCGGT